>JAAFHR010000410.1 GCA_013298455.1 Betaproteobacteria bacterium
CGCCCGCTCAATTCAAGCGTTTCGCGATTTCCCCACATGCCGCTACCCACTCCCGCCCCCCGAGAGCGCTTGCATTTGCGCCGCGTGAGCTATGAGGGATTTCGGCGCGCTGATGGCAGCTTTGATATCGAAGCCAAGTTGATCGACACCAAAGATCACGCCTATCCGCTGGCCACGGGCGAGCGTACGCCCGATCAGCCGGTGCATGTGATGAGCGCTCGGGTCACGATCAACACTCGCTTCGAAGTGCTTGCCATTGATGCCAGCACCGATGAAATGCCCTATCCCGGCCACTGCAACCGGATTGCGCCCGATTACAAAAAACTCGTCGGCGCGAATTTGATGCGCGGCTTCCGTAAATCGATTGCCGAGCATTTGGGTGGTGTCAAGGGCTGCACGCATCTCTCAGAATTGCTCGCGTTTTTGCCCACCGCTGCGGTGCAAACCTTCGCCGGTTTGAAGCGCGAAACAGACGGTTGGGCCGATCAGAAACCGTTTCAACTCGATGCCTGTCATGCACTCGATACGCGTGGCGAGGCCGTTAAGATTTTTTATCCGAAGTGGTTTGTTGCGGAGAGCACAATAGCCACCGTGTAGGAGCGGCTTGCCGCGAATGCCTCGTTTCGCAGCGATCTTCGCGCAGCAACGTCGATTCGCGGCGAGCCGCTCCTACAAATTCACGTCATTCGTCCTTCGTCTTTCGTCTTTCGTCTTTCGTCATTGGTTTTAATAAAGGGGTCCCCAACGTGAAAATTCACGAGTACCAAGGTAAACAAATCCTCCGCGAGTTCGGCGTTCCGGTGCCACGCGGCATTCCGGCGTTTAGCGTTGAGGAAGCGGTCAAAGCCGCACAAGAACTGGGCGGTTCCGTCTGGGTCGTTAAAGCGCAGATTCATGCGGGCGGTCGTGGCAAGGGTGGCGGCGTTAAGGTTGCAAAATCCATCGAGCAAGTGCGTGAATACGCCACAGCGATTTTGGGTATGCAGCTCATCACGCATCAAACCAGCGCCGAGGGTCAAAAGGTGCGTCGCCTCTTTATCGAAGAGGGCGCGAACATCGCCAAAGAGCTCTACGTGTCGATGGTCGTGGATCGCGGCTCGCAGCGCATTGCGTTACTCGCCTCGTCTGAAGGCGGCATGGATATCGAAGAGGTTGCGCACAACAATCCCGATGCGATCAAGAAAGTCTTCATTGATCCGGGCATGGGCCTGACCGACGCGCAGTGCGATGACATCTCCGGCGCGATTGGTATCCCTGCAGCCTCGTTTGGCGAAGCTCGGAAGTGCTTGCAAGGCCTCTACAAAGCGTTCATCGCCAAAGACGCATCGCTCGCAGAAATCAATCCGTTGATCGTCTCGGGCGATGGCAAAGTGATCGCGCTCGATGCGAAATTCAATTTCGATTCCAACGCGCTCTTCCGTCAGCCCGACATCGTTGCGATGCGCGATTTGGACGAAGAAGATCCCGCCGAAATCGAAGCCTCGAAATTCGATTTGGCCTACATCTCGCTCGATGGTGACATCGGCTGCTTGGTCAACGGCGCAGGCCTCGCGATGAGCACGATGGACACCATCAAGCTCTACGGCGGCGAGCCAGCTAACTTCCTTGATGTTGGCGGCGGCGCAACGACCGAGAAGGTGACCGAAGCCTTCAAGATCATGCTCAAAAACCCGAATCTCAAAGCGATTCTGGTGAACATTTTCGGCGGCATTATGAAATGCGACACCATTGCCGAGGGCGTGGTGGCAGCCTCGAAAGCCGTGGGGCTCAAAGTGCCGTTGGTGGTTCGAATGAAGGGCACCAACGAAGATTTGGGCAAGAAAATTTTGGCGGAATCGGGCTTGCCGATCATCACCGCCAACAACATGGGCGAAGCGGCTGAAAAAGTCGTTGCTGCTGCTAAAGCTTACAAACCGGCGGCGCTCGCTGCTGTGGCAACCGCTGCCACCGCTGCGGTTGGTGCTGCTGGCATGGCGGGTGTGAGCGCTGCTGGAACGGCCGCTGCTGCTGCCGCCGCACATGCCGCTGCGCCTGTGGGCAAACCGCTCGAACCGTCTGCACCTGCTGCGGGTTGGATGAAGTGGCTGGCGTTGATTATCTCGGCGATTTTGGCGGCGTTGCTACTGCGCCAGTGCACACAAAAGCCTGAGGCAGCGAAGCCCGTGGAACCGCCGAAACCGGTGGCTGCACCTGCGGCCGCCCCCGCTGTTGAAGCACCGAAGGCCGTGTTGCCATCGTTTGGTAAATGGGCAGCAAACCTTGCGGGCGACAAGCTCACCCTCGACGGCATGGTCAAAGATCAGGGCGCGAAGGATGCCATTCTTGGCGCCGCGAAAGCCGCGTTTGGTGACGCTAACGTCACAGACAAATTGAGCCTTGACGCAGCGCTGCCAGCGTTCGCGTTCGGCGGCAAATGGCCTGACGTGTTCGGCTGGTTGAAAGGCAAAGCGGCGAGCCTTGCGTTTGACGGTAAAGGCGTGAAAGTCTCGGGTGAAATGGGCGACGCGATCATGAAAGACGCGGAAGCCAAGCTCAAAGCGGCATTGGGCGACGGTGTTGATTTCGCAAGCGAGCTCAAGGCGAAAGCGATGGCCGCAGCGGATGCGTTCAAGGCGGGCGCTAAAAACTTCAAGCTCGACGTTGAATTCGACACCGGCAGCGCGAAAATTCGCGGCGGTGAAGTCAAGGAATTGAACGAGCTCGCCGAGCTCATCAAAGACGGCAAAACCAAAGGAGAAATCGGTGGCCACACCGATAACGTGGGCCAGCCTGAATCAAACCAAAAGCTCTCGCAAGCTCGCGCTGAATCGGTCGCTGCCTATTTGATCGGCAAAGGCGTACCGAAAGAAGTGCTCACCGCCAAAGGCTACGGCGACAGCAAACCCGTCGCCGCCAATGACACCCCAGAGAACAAACAACGCAATCGTCGCGTTGAGTTTGTTGCGCAATAACGAGACTGTCATTCCCGCGCAGGCGGGAATCCATCGTGGATAAACAAGGATATGTCTACATACTCGCCTCGAAACCCTACGGAACGCTCTACATTGGCGCCACGTCGGATTTGGTTGGGCGAGTGTGGCAGCACCGCGAAAACGTCGTTGAAGGCTTCACCCAAAAATACGATGTTCACCGACTTGTTTGGTACGAAATCCACGAGCGGATGGACGCCGCGATTCTGCGAGAAAAGCAGCTCAAAAAATGGAATCGGGATTGGAAGATTCGCCTCATTGAATCTGAGAACCCCGATTGGTCTGATCGATTTCCACAATTAACCTGAATCCACCATGGATTCCCGCCTCCGCGGGAATGACGGTGAGAGGAGAAAACCGCATGAGCATCCTCATCAACAAAGACACCAAAGTTATTACGCAAGGCATCACCGGCAAAACGGGGCAGTTCCACACCCACGGATGTGCGGCCTACGCCAATGGCAAAAACGCATTCGTCGCGGGTGTGAACCCGAAAAAAGCGGGCGAAAATTTCGAAGGCATTCCGATTTACGCGAGCGTGGCCGAAGCCAAACACCAAACCGGCGCAACGGTCAGCGTGATCTACGTGCCGCCA
>JAAFHR010000413.1 GCA_013298455.1 Betaproteobacteria bacterium
TCTAATTTCGGCAAAGGCCAGATGGTGGCGGCTGACTACTCGCTCACACCCGAAGTGCTCATCAGCGCTCGTGGTACGAGCGGCTTGGGCGCAGGGCTCGCCGGTATGGGCGGACGTTTGGGCGTTTTGGGCGCCATCGCTGGCGGCATTCAAACCAACGAGTCAGCGGTGATGTTGACGCTCGTCGATAACCGTTCTGGCGTACAAGTGGCGGCCGCTGAAGGCTCGTCATCCAACACCGATTTCAGCTTGGGCGCAGTGCTTGTGGGCTCGTCGGGCTTGGGCGGCGCGGGTGGCTACACCAACACGCCGCAGGGTAAAGTGGTTGCTGCAGCGTTCACCGACGCTTACAACAACATCATCAACGCAGTAAAGAACTACACGCCGCAATCGATGGGTGATCGCGGCATGGGCACGGGTGGCCGCTTAGCGGTTGAAGGCGCTTCGCAGCCCAACGGTGCACCCGTTGCAGCGAGCCAAGCTGCAGGGCCCGCTCCGGCCAGCGCCGCCATGAGCCTTCGCGATGCGCAGAACAAGTTGAACCAACTCGGCTACAACGTGGGCACCGCCGACGGCCAGTTGGGCAAGCGCACTGTCGATCAACTGCGCGCATTCCAACGTGATCGCCGCATCAGCCAAACCGGTCAGCTCGATCAAGCGACGATGAACGAGTTGGCGAAGTAACTCGAAGTTTCATCGCTGTGTCAAAGGCCCGCGTCATGCGGGCCTTTTGCATTATTCTGCGCCCATGAATCAACCGATTGAATGGCTGCATCGCGGCGCTCAAAGCCCGTTTTCTCAGCCTGGTACGCAGCGCATCCCCAACGCGATCTACAGCGATCAAGCGCTGCACGAACGTGAGCTTGAAGCGTTTTTCTATCGCGGCCATTGGTGCTACGTGGCGCTCGAATGTGAGATTCCCAACGCGGGCGATTTCAAAGCTACGATGATTGGCGAGCGCCCGGTGATCGTCGTTCGTGATCGTGACGGCTCGATCAACGTGTTGGAGAATCGCTGCGCCCATCGCGGCGCGAAGTTTTGCCAAAAGGAATTCGGCAACGCCAAAGTCTTTGTGTGCCCGTACCACCAATGGGGCTACCGATTAAACGGCGAGCTGGCGGGCGTGCCGATGAAAAACGGCGTGGGCGGCAATGGCGGCATGCCCGATTCCTTCAAGCTCGAAGATCACAATCTGCAGCGACTGAAATGCCACGTGCACAACGGCATTGTGTTTGCGAGTTTTGATGAAAACGTTGAACCGTTTGAACAATTCCTCAGCGCCGAATTGCTGCCGTACTTCAACCGCACGTTTGACGGCCGAAAGCTCACTCTCTTGGGCTACAACCGCCAACGCATTCGCGGCAATTGGAAATTGATGCAAGAAAACATCAAGGATCCGTATCACCCCGGTTTGTTGCACGTGTTTTTTGTGACCTTTGGATTGTGGCGCGCCGATCAGAAAAGTGAGCTTCGAATCGATCCGCGGGGTCGCCATGCGCAGATGATTTCCACGCGAAATAGCGGCGGCGAGAACAAAGAGGTCACCGCAGGCGTGACGAGCTTTAAGCAATCGCTCAAGCTCGAAGATCCTCGATTGATTGACGTTGAAGGCGAACCTTGGTGGGGCGGCCCGACGGCCGTGATGCAAACGGTGTTTCCGAGCGTGATCATTCAACAACAAGTCAATTCGCTCTCCACACGCCAAATCATTCCGCGCGGTCCGGCTGAATTTGATTTTGTTTGGACGCATTTCGGCTTCGCCGATGACACGCCCGAGATGACCGAGCGGCGATTGAAGCAAGCCAATTTGTTTGGCCCGGCGGGCTTAGTGTCGCTCGATGATGGCGAAGTGATCGAGTACTGCCAGAGCGCCACAAGCGCGTATCCAAGCGGTGAATGCGTGGTTGATCTGGGCGGTGTCGACAACGGCGTGAATAGCCCGCACATGGTCACCGAAACGCTGATTCGTGGCATGTATCGGTACTACCGTGAAACGCTGGGACTGTGATGAATTTCAATGCCTTGATGCGCGCCGATGTGGCCGCCGCCGACGCGCTTGATCAATTCGATCTGGCGGCGTGGCGTGATGCGTTTTTGCCCAATGCAGTCTACCGGGCGCAAGCGCGCGAAAACTTTGATCGCGGTTTGCCGCTCGCCGCGATTTATCTCGACGGCTGGGGCATGATGAATGATCGGATCACGGCCATCGAAAAAACGCTGGTATTTTCGCCGCGCGCCATTCGCCATGTGTTGAGCGTGCCGCACGTCGTCAGCGAAACGGCGAATATCGTTTGCACGCGAACCTCGTTCAGCATTTTTCAATCGTTACATGGTGCGATGCCCGAAATCCTTGCGCTCGGTTGCTATCACGATGAGTGGGTTTCAGGCGACAGGGCGCCCCGAATCGCCAAGCGCACGGCGGTGTATGACAACGCGCTGATTCCCAATTCGTTGGTCTATCCGCTGTAGCTCCGTGCGCGCAAATTCGACGACCGAACGCGGCGTGAGCTGACGCTTTTCGGCAGTATCTTTCCAAAAGGCCTAATAAATGACATCGTCATTTTTTGTACTAACACGCCTGAAACCTATATTGAATAAGGCTTGTAGCGAGTTCGATTTTGCATTTCATCGCTGGCACGGCGATTGCGCTATGTCTCGTACGAAACCTGATAGGTGTATCAAGGGAGATCGAGATGGGAATGCTTGACAACTGGCTTGCACAGAAATTTAGCGCGCTGCGTAGCGGCGAATTCCTATCGGCAGGGGGAACTCCGCCGTCCGCGAAACTCGCGACGGCGGAGTCTGCTTTTTCGGGTGCCGCCACGGCGGAACCTGCGCGTACCGCGCTCAAAAAAGCCCGTAGTGGCAACGACTACTCCATCGCGCTGAGCCCGGCGGATTGGGCCTCAGTCGAACAGTTTTTGGATCGGCCCAATCGCGCTCCCACGGAAGCCGCATCCTGCTTGGATGGCGAACTGACCGTCGGTGCCGGCGCAGTGCTCAATAGCGATGACGTGATTCAGTGCAAGACGCTACGAGTGTTGGGCACGCTCAACGCCCCCGTGCTGGCGAAGCGCTTGATCATCGAAGCCGGTGGTCGTTTGAACGGTAAAGTGCGCGTGGAACACGCGCAAATCGCTGGCCAATTTGACGGCACATTGCGAGTTCACGGGATGATGCGTATTCGGTCAACCGCCAACGTTCAGGGCAAACTTCGTGCATACGAATACGAGATTTCGCAAGGCGCAACGGTGAGCAGCAATCGTCAACGGGTCGTAGCACCTGTCACCCCGACTTGGGTGCAAGACGACCAAGGCAGCTTCGACGGCGATTTCCCCGAGTCGATGATGTCAATGACGTTGAAAAAAGTCAGCGGACAGAACTAGCATCAGCTTATTGGCTGTAAGCCAGCTTATTTCTGGCCTTACGCGAGGCTTGGGCCGTTTTTGAAATTAGCAAAAAACCTGCGCAAGCCTTTTAACTTTCTGCCATTGCTAGCATAAGCTAGTAGTCGAGTTTGATGCGCGAT
>JAAFHR010000412.1 GCA_013298455.1 Betaproteobacteria bacterium
TGAGCCTGAACATGTTCGAAACAACGCCAATAAATCAATTACTTACGCCAACCACTGAAAACGGGAACGCGAAAAACGACTCGCTTCAGCTGTCTCTCCTATGAGAAACGTTGGGACACTACTGAAAATGCTTATAAATATTGGGCTATAGCTCAGTAATACATTTTCTGAAAAGTGGGTTTATCTATGCAAACGCCATATTCAATAGACGTTTAATGAAAAAAGCCATAGAAATCTTTCGTTGCGGGAGATATGTAAGCGTCCACAAGGGGGCGACCTCTGCACAACTGCCAGCTGAGCGCGAATCCGAACCAACTTGTCGAAGGGCGGGAACGACAGATAAGTTAGCGGTTCAGAGGTCGCAGGGTTATTTACAAATTCAGCCCACAAAACAGAAAACGCCCCGAAGGGCGTTTTCTGCAGCGCGAACGCTGGGCTTTTGCGGTCGATGCTTAGCTTGACTTGCCAGTCTCAACCATTTGCATCGGCTCTTCCGCCGCTTGAGCACGCGGTGGGCGAGCGCGACCGCGCTTGACGGGCTCGTCGGTCACGTAGGCATCGGCTGCGACGCCAGCGGACTTGGTTTCCATCATTTGAATACCGGCGTCTGGCGGCAGCGTGTACGTGAACGGCTTAGCGGCTTCGCGTACTTCTCGCTTGGCTTCCATCACAGGCGCGGCTGGCGCGGTTGACACTGCTGGAGCTGCTGCTTGAGGCGCCGAGGCTGGCGCCGCCATCGCTTCAGGGGGCTGAGCCGCGTCGTCACGTGGCGCGCGCTCTTCACGCGGTGGACGTGGGCCGCGATCACCGCGGTCGCGGCCACCACGGTCTCCACGGTCGCCACGGTCGGAGCGATCACCGCGATCACGACGGCGGTTATTGTTACGGTCGCCTTGTGCCTCGGAGCCTTCGCTCGTTCCACTCACGTCGGCGGCCGCAGCTGGCGCGGCTTGCGCATCGGCTTCGGTGTGCACCATGGGCGGCGCGTTGGTGAGGCCCGTTGCGCTCGTCACACTGGTGGTCACGCCGCTCGGTAGCGGTTCACCGTTGACGTCGGTGATGACTGCTTCCGTCGCCATCGCAACTTGTTCGCGCGGCGCGCGCTCTGGACGATCCGCACGGTCCGCGCGTGGCGCGCCGTCAGCACCTTCGCCGCGATTTCTTCCGCCGCGACCACGACCACCGCGCTCGCCACGTTCGCGCGGCTCACGGGGCGGTCTTGCGTCCGCTGCTGGCGCATCGCTCGCTACGACTTGTGCGACCTGAGCGACTTGCGCCTCAGCATCACGTGGCGGACGGTCTTTTCGCTCTTCGCGTTGCGGGGCTTTCGCTACGTCTTTACGGGTTTCGTCTTTGCGATCACCGCGATTGTTTCGGTCGCCGCGATCATTACGATCGTTCCGATCTTTGCCTTCGCCACGGCCGCCACGATCACCACGATCATTGCGTCCGCCGCGATCATTGCGATCACCGCGTCCGCCGCGGCCATTCCGGTCACCACGGTCGCCACGGTCATTGCGGTCGCCACGATCATTGCGATCACGACGTCCATCCGATTTTTTCTCTTCGGTTTTCGCGGGCTGCGAGGCCACTAATTCGGTCGCCGACGAGCTGCCGCCAAACAGCGATTTCACACGAGCCCAAAGGCCCATCTTCGCGGTAGCTGCAGGAACGTGAGCCACCGGAGCAGGGGCTACAGCCTCGGGCTTCGGTGCGGCAACCGGTGCGGGCTGCGTTGGAGTGATGCCTTTAACGGCTGCTTCTTGCTTGACTTCGTTGGCCTCTTGCTTGATCGCTTCAGCGGCGTCAACTTGCTCGGGGCGGTTGACCATTTTGTAGCTCGTTGGCAACGGCTCCGACGAATTCAACTCGTCATGTTTCAAGCGCTGAACGGTGTAGTTCGGCGTTTCCAAATACATGTTTGGAATCAACACTACGCTCACTTTGAGGCGTGTTTCGAGTGACTGAATATCGAAGCGTTTTTCGTTGAGCAGATATGTCGCCACATCAACCGGAACCTGCGCCACGACTTGCGCGCTGTTGTCCTTCATCGCTTCTTCTTGAATGATCCGCAGAATATGCAGCGCAATCGATTCCGTTGAGCGGATGTGGCCCGTTCCATGGCAGCGCGGGCAGGGTAGGTGGGCGCTGTCTTCCAGGCTTGGCTTCAAGCGCTGACGCGACAATTCCATCAAACCGAAGCGTGAAATCTTTCCAAGCTGTACTCGGGCGCGATCAAACTTCATCGCGTCTCGGAGCGTGTCTTCGACTTCGCGCTGATGTTTGCTCGCTTCCATGTCGATGAAATCGACCACGACCAAACCGCCCAAATCGCGCAAACGCAATTGGCGAGCCACTTCTTCGGCTGCTTCTTTGTTGGTGTTGAACGCCGTGGTTTCGATGTCGCTGCCTTTGGTGGCGCGAGCGGAGTTCACGTCAATCGAAACGAGCGCTTCGGTGTGATCGATCACAATCGCACCGCCCGATGGCAGCGTGACCGTGCGGCTAAACGCGCTTTCGATCTGGTGTTCGATTTGGAAGCGCGAGAAGAGCGGCACGTCATCGCGATAGAGCTTCACGCGGTTGACAATATTGGGCATCACATGGCCCATGAAGCCCTTGGCCTGCTCGTACACCTCTTCGGTATCGATCAAAATCTCGTTGATGTCTTGCGTGAAGTAATCGCGAATCGCGCGAATCACCAAGCTCGATTCTTGATAGATCAAGAGCGGCGCTTTGTTGACTTTTGATGCGCCATCAACGGCCGCCCACAGCTGCAACAGGTAATTCAAATCCCACTGCAATTCTTCGGCGCTACGGCCAATACCGGCGGTGCGGGCGATGATGCTCATGCCTTGTGGCACTTCGAGCTGGGCTAAGGTGTCTCTAAGTTCGTTGCGCTCTTCGCCTTCGATGCGACGTGACACACCGCCACCGCGCGGGTTGTTGGGCATCAACACCAAATAACGACCGGCGAGCGAAATGAAGCTCGTGAGCGCCGCGCCTTTGTTGCCGCGCTCGTCTTTTTCGACTTGAACGATGAGCTCTTGGCCGACTCGCAGCGAATCAGCGATTTTGTTGCGGCTCATTTCGCCGTCAACATTGATCACTGAGCGGGCGATTTCTTTAAACGGCAGGAAGCCGTTTCGCTCGGTGCCGTAATCAACAAAACAGGCTTCGAGTGATTGCTCGACGCGGGTGATCGTGCCTTTGTAAATGTTGGATTTGCGCTGCTCTTTGGTAGCAGATTCGATGTCGAGATCGATGAGTTTTTGACCGTCGACGATGGCAACGCGAAGCTCTTCGGCTTGGGTTGCGTTAAACAGCATGCGTTTCATGCGAGTACCTTTTTCCTGGTTCAGGAAATCGGGCGGCGTGAAATCGTGAGAGCGGCCTGTGGCGCGGGTTGGGGCGGCGTGGGGAGCGAGGCGATTTGTTCAGCGGTGGGCGCGTCAAGCGCGCTTGGGGCTGACGGGCCGTGCTCTACATCTACCGACGAAACAACGCGCTGATGCTTGATGCGAAGTGTGTCAAC
>JAAFHR010000414.1 GCA_013298455.1 Betaproteobacteria bacterium
CGCCGCCCGGGAGAGCACACCCGTAAGCGCATCGGTATCAGCCATTTGTCGAAACAGCATGGAGCGGCGATAAAGCACCACCATCGCCACAGCGAAAACGGCGAGCAACAAAAGCGAAGCGATGATCGCAATCGCTTGCCAAAAGAGTCGCTTCTGATCCCGCTTTTCTTCAAGGGTGCGAACGACGCGCTCGCTCTCTAAAAGCGCGAGCTTGGTGTCGCGTTGGTTGACTTGATGAAACTGGCGCAGCGTTTCGGTTTGCTTGGCGATGATGTCGTTGTTGGCAGCGCGGATACGTTGAATTTCGGTCAAGCGGGCGGAATGCGTTTCGTTCGCGTTACCCACGGCCACAGCAATCGCCGTGCGAATGCGAGCCGTATCGGCAGACCACCGCAGATTGGTGTCTTCGGGTCGGAGCGCGAGCATTTCTGCGAGCAACCGTCGGGCCTCGTCAACCCGACCCAGCACTGCGGCAGAGCTCGCAGCCACACGCCGCGCATCCGCTTTGTTAAACGAGTCATCCAAGGTGTCATAGATGAGCATCGATTTAAGCGCCCAATAGTACGCACGCTTCGAGTCACCCAGATTGGTGTAAGTGCTGGCGAGCGCCAGCGCCGCCTCTGCAATCATCAGGGGATTGTTTTCGCTGATGGCTAGATCGTTAAGCCGTTTCGCCACGGCCAGCGCCTGCGTGTAGTTGCCTGTCTCGGCGTGCGAATAAGTAGCCGCTGCGTAGAGTGTGAGAAGCCAACTTCGATCGTCCAGTGCAACTGCCCGATCAAGGGTGCGCTGCAGCCGTGCGAGCGACGCAACTGGTTCTCCGATTACCTTTTCAAGGATTGAAACTACGTGATCGAGGGAGATACTCTCTCTTTCCGGATCTCGAACCATTGGCAGCAAGCGTTCAGCTAACCGAATTGTTGGAACGGATTCAACATCCTCACCTGCCGCTTGAAGGATGAGGGCGTGCTGCACGAGTTGGCGGAAAAAACGCGTTGGATCGGGGTGCTGCATGCCGTCACCGGCGAGGGCGCGCTGCGCCGCCAGCGCCTCGCGACTCGCCTTAAGTGCAGGCTGCTCGTCACCCCGAAAAAAGCGGGTCCGTGCGGCTAGGTGCTCGAACGTTGCGGTGCGCATGACGTCGTTACTGGCCACCGCCAGCGTCCGGCCCGCTTCGATCACCCGATCGAGCTTGTCGGCCATGCCTAGGTCGACCCAAGCGTGAACCTGTATCGTGATCACTTCAAGGATGATCGCGGGTGGTGTGTCGGGCCGCAATCGTTCGGCAAGCGCGATGGCGAGCTCCATTCGCTTTCGGTGCGACGTGTATTCCCTGGTGTCAGCGAGCAAAATGTCGCTCTCGGTGACTTCAGCACCCAGCGGTGCAGCCGTCGCCGCGCCGCAGAAAATCAAGCAAAACCAAACGATGCAGTGCCGCAACGACATCAAAGCGCACATCAAGCCAAAACGGGGCGTTTGGTGCGGGAGCTGTTGCCGACCCACGGGCTGAACCGTTTCGCGCGGCAGCAGGGTCACAACGTTACGCACCCTAGGCGCAATCCGGACGGCGCCCTCGGGGCGCACACAGCGCCCACCGCGAGGAATTCCCCGCCTAGGGAGGTGAAGCAGTGGTGCTGAAGAACCGGGACGAAGACCATGCCAACAAACGCGAAACATAAGCAAGTCCTAATGTAGCCTAGCGGTGGCACGATTGAAAGCGCGCCGTTGATCAATCGAAACACGTGGCACCCCGCTGTCGTAGGGCGCATTGTTGGGACGAAAGGGTGCATTCGTTGGGTTCAGTTGCTAGACTCATAGGCTGTCTTTCGAACGCCTGTTTACTCATCTATGAACTACGTCCTGCCTCCCAGTCCCATTGTTTCGCTTGCCATTCAGGGCACCGACCAACGATTTCCTGTTCGCCGCGTGTATTGCGTGGGCCGAAACTATGTCGAGCACGCCGTGGAAATGGGGTTTACGGGGCGCGAGCCACCTTTTTTCTTCTTGAAGCCCGCTGATGCCGTGCTGCCCGCTGCGGCTGGCGCTGCGGTCGATGCGGCGTACCCGACGCTCACCAAAAACTATCATCACGAAGTTGAGCTCGTGGTCGCCATTCACAAAGGCGGCAAAAACATCAGCGCGGCAGACGCACCCTCACACATTTTTGGCTACGCGGTGGGCTTAGACATGACGCGCCGCGACCTGCAAGGCGAATGCAAAAAGCAAGGCCGCCCTTGGGAAATCGGCAAGGCGGTGGATCAATCCGCCCCGATTGGCCCGATTACACCGAAAACGGTATGCGGAGAAATCACCTCGGGCGCGATTGAGCTGACGGTCAACGGCAAAACCACGCAAAAGAGCGACATCGTCAAGCTCATTTGGAACATCAACGAAGTCATTGAGCACCTGAGCGCGGCGTGGGAATTGCAGCCGGGCGACATCATCATGACCGGAACGCCCGAGGGCGTGGCGGCGGTGGTGACGGGCGACACGATGGTGGCGACCTGCGCAGGGCTCGAGACGTTGACAGCACGGGTCGTTTAACGGCGATTAAAGCGACTAGCGAACGCGTTGCGAGGCGCGGGCGCTGCGCTAAACGGTGCGATACTACTGAGCATTGAATTTAACAGCGCTGTCGCTCGATTGATTTTGATGTTCGCCACACTGTACCGTCGTTTTTTCCACGCGAGGATTGTCGCGTCACGGGTTGTATTGCGCGTCCGGCCGTCCCTTGCTGCGTGCATTTCTGCAACCGCGCTTGCTGCCGTCGGGTCCTCAGCCGTTCTGGCGGTGACAGCGACTGCGCCGAAGGCCACAGAAACCGCGCCCAAAGTTATAGCGCCCATTCAAACTGGCGTCTGGACGCACGCGCTCTCGGCCTACCAGCCGCCCAAATACCCAGCGAATTTCACCCATTTCGAGTACGTCAACCCGAACGCTCCGAAGGGCGGGCGGATGCGGCTCGCCAACCCAGATCGCCGCACGAGTTTCGATAAGCTGAACCCCTTCACGATCAAAGGCGTCGCACCTGCCGCGATGGAGATGTTCGTGTTCGAGCGCTTGGGTACGTTTAGCATGGACGAACCCAAGTCGATGTACGGATTGCTGGCCGAATCCATGTACGTCGAGCCTGACCTGTCGGCGATCACATTCCGACTTCATCCGAAAGCGCGTTTTAGCAATGGTGATCCGGTCACGGCTGACGATGTGATCGATAGCTTCAATCGCCTCAAAGGCAAACTCGTATTGCCCACCTATTCGTCAAACGCCAACGGCGCGGCGAAACTGACCGCGCTCGACGCGCGAACCGTTCGCATGGAGCTCAAAGAGCGAACGATCGACACGATTTTCTCGATTGGTGACATCCCGATTTTTTCCAAAAAGTGGGGCGCTGGAAAACCGCTCTCTGACGTAGTGACCGATCAACCGATCGCCAGCGGACCCTACACCATCGATTCGATGCAAATGCCCAGCCGCTTCGAGCTGAAATTGAATGCCGATTATTGGGCGAAAGACTTGCCCATTCG
>JAAFHR010000415.1 GCA_013298455.1 Betaproteobacteria bacterium
CAGCTGCCAGCGACCACTCGATCGGTGGGACAAATGCAAATTTCCCCCGACGGCAGCCGCGTGCTCTTTGTCTCCGATCGCCTTACTGATAACGTTCAAGAGCTCTTTAGCGTGCCCATCGGCGGCGGCACGGTGACCCGTATTTCAGGGGGTACGGTCGGCACCGCTGTCGTGGCGGACTTCCTTATTTCGGACAACGGCACGCGTGTGGTGTTTCGTGCTGATCGCGACACCGACAACGTGTTTGAGCTTTACGGCACGTCGGCTGATGGTTTGAGCGGCGTGGTGAGGCTCACGTCTACGCTCAGCCCGGGGATCGGGAATTACCGTTTAACGCCGGATGGTGCGCGTATTGTCTACACAGCGCGGCAGGATACGTCGACGGTGAGTGAGATCTACGCTGCGGCGGCGTCGAGTACCGGGCCGTCGGTCAAGCTCTCCGGTAGTTTGGTGTCGGGGGGCGCAGTGTTCGCCTTCAATTTGACGCCTGACGGGCAGCGGGTGGTTTTCGCGGCGAGCAAAGACGTGGCTACGCTGACTGAGCTCTATAGTGCGCCAATCAATGCCGCCGATTCGGTAGTCAAAATTTCAGACACGGGTCCCGGCGCAGCCTCGGTGTTTTCATTTGCGATTTGCCCGAATTCCATTTGCGTGGTGTATGCGGCGCGGCCTGGACCTTCGACTCCGATGCAGCTGATCTCTACCACGACTACTGCGTCTAATCGCGTGGATCTTTTCGGCACACCTCCCCCGGATGCATCTTCGTTTATTTCAATTGCTACGAGCACAACCTACCGAGCGACCAATTACGAAATTACTGCGGACTCCAAGCGCGTCGTTGCGACCGTCGCCCGAAACGGCAACTTCCTCCAGGAGATCTTTGGCGCGGTGATCGGATCAACAGCGCCGCTTTTGTTGTCGGGCGATGGCATGCTGGGTAACGGGGCGCCGCTGTTTGATCTCTCTTCGGATTCGACTACGCTGATCTTCATAGCGAGCAAAGATTTGGCCAATAAACAAGAGCTTTACGCGGTGAGTGCTGCCGCCAGATCAGCGCTCGATATCGATGGCGATGGCATCGTTCTGCCCACCACCGATGGGGTAATGCTCACCCGCTGGCAGCTCGGCATTCGCGGCGACGCGCTGTTCGGGGGCATCCGCTTCGCTCCCGCAGCGCAGCGCACCACTGCCGCCGCCATCGAAGCGCATTTACGGCGTTTAACGGAGTCGGTACCTGAGTGGTGACCGCGAGCCCAGCTGTAGTGATCGGTAGATAAGCTTTCGCCTTGATCGGCTCGATAAATGTAGGGATCAGCGGGAAAAACTAGTGTTTCGAGACACTACGAAACCGCCCTGTAGGCCAATATTAGTATGGCTTTTGTCGGAAATGGTGCTGCAGTTTTAGTGCAAGCTGGCGACGAAACTTCACGGCGCGTTGAGTTGGTTGATGCCCTTCATTTCGCCCCGCGCAGCAACACCAAAATCGCGCCGCTGCCACCGCCGTTGGGGCGCGGTTCGCAGTACGCCAGCACTTCGTCTTTGAGCTGCAACCAGCGGCGTACTTTGCCTCTGAGCACGGGGATTTTTTGGTGACTCGAAAGACCTTTGCCGTGAATGATTCGCACGCAGCGCCAATCGGCGGTGCGGGCTTCGCGCACGAATTCGGAAATGGCGGCGTGGGCGTCGTCTTGGGTGTGGCCGTGCAAATCGAGTTCGGCTTGGATGGTCCATTGGCCACGCCGGAGTTTGCGAAGTAAATCGGGATTGATCCCAGCGCGGATAAAGCTTTGATCGTCTTCGATGTCGGCGCCGATGTCCCAGCTCATAGGGCTCGGGTTCATGGCGAGCTGGCTTGCGCTGAGCGCGGCGAGCTCATCGGCCTCGCGTTGTTTGGGGTGCGGCGAGGGCTTAGGCGCGGTGTTGACGACCTGAGTTGATGCCTTGAGTGGGATGGCATCGCCCACCGAGTTTCTGAATAGGCGCAGGTCGTCGTCGCTCGGGGGTTTGAGCTCTGTCCATGGCCGAAACATGTCCGCAAACCGTTCGGGCTCGGAGCGCTCGGTTTTTTTGGTGATGGCGTCGTCACCAAACGAGCTCGCCGTGTCGCGAGCGCGCTCGTCAATGCGCCGCGCCTTGCGATTGGCTTTGCGCTCGGTTTTCAGAAGCGCAGCTAGCTCGGTGATGTCTTTGCTAATGGCCAAGGGGATTACCAAAGAACCCCTCGCCCGCAGGCGGGAGAGGGGCAGGGGTGAGGGTGTTTTGCGTGAGCGTGGCGTCGATTCGGGGCGCTCAAGGTTTTCAACAGAGGCTCGATTGGAGTGAGTTCTAGCGCCACGACACCCTCACCCTAACCCTCTCCCGCTCGCGGGAGAGGGAACCTAGCCGTGTAGCGCTTCTAAATACGCCTGCGAATCGAGTGCCGCCATGCAGCCTGTTCCTGCGCTGGTGACGGCTTGACGATAGACGTGATCGGCGACATCGCCTGCGGCAAACACGCCGGGGATATTGGTTGACGTGGCTGCGCCTTCGGTGCCAGTTTTCACTTTGATGAAGCCGCCCGCCATATCGAGCTGACCTTCGAAAATGCCGCTGTTGGGCGTGTGGCCGATGGCAATGAACACGCCGGGCGCGACCACCTCTTGTGTCGAGCCGTCTTTCATGCTCTTGATGCGAACGCCGGTCACGCCGGAATTGTCGCCCAAGACCTCATCCACAAAGTGATCCCAAATCACGCGCATGTTGCCGCCCGCTTTGGTTTTGGCCATCAAGCGATCCACCAAAATCGCTTCGGCTTTGAATTTGTTACGACGATGAACGACGGTCACGCTCTTGGCAATGTTCGACAGGTACAGCGCTTCTTCAACCGCCGTATTGCCACCACCAACGACCACAACATCTTGGTTTTTGTAGAAGAAACCATCGCAGGTTGCGCAAGCCGACACGCCCTTACCGTGAAACTTTTCTTCGCTGGGAATGCCCAGATACTTGGCAGACGCACCCGTGGCAACGATCAACGCATCACAGGTGTATTCACCGCTATCACCGACCAAGCGCTTCGGCGTTTCATTCAAAAACGTCGTGTGAATGTGATCGAAAATGATCTCAGTACCAAAGCGCTCCGCATGCTTTTGAAAGCGCTCCATCAGCTCAGGACCCTGCACACCATCGGCGTCAGCAGGCCAATTGTCAACGTCCGTCGTGATCGTGAGCTGCCCACCTTGTTGCAAGCCCGTAATCAACACAGGCTTCAAATTAGCCCGAGCCGCATACACCGCAGCCGTATAACCCGCAGGACCAGAACCAAGAATGAGGAGGGGGCAGTGTCGTGTTGTCATAAATTGTTTTTAAGTGGGAAATTGGTGTGTGACAGAGCGTAAAAAAGCAATCGTGTCGCGTGTCGTGTACGGAATGCACAGCCAGCAAAGCGGAGCCAATCTCGCCAAGCTTTGCGTCCTAGCGACCAGAGGGAGCGTCGTCCTTCGTCCTCTCGTCCTGCGCGAAGCGCTAGCCGCCGGTCATGGCT
>JAAFHR010000417.1 GCA_013298455.1 Betaproteobacteria bacterium
GCCCCTCTCCCTCCGGGGGAGAGGGGAACAGACCGTTCGCTACTGCCTTGGCCGACCAGGGCGCTTATCGAGTGTCACCCTGATCTCAACCGGTTCGCCTTTTCGGCTCAATTTCACTGCAATCGTTTGACCGGGCGCAATGGCTGCGATGGTGTTGATTGCGTCGGGGCGATCTTTGATCGGACGACCGTTGACTTCGACGATCACATCGTTGGGGCGCAAGCCAGCGCGCGCACCGGGGCCGCCATCAACCACAGCGTCCACAAACGCGCCGACGGGCTCCTTGAGCGCCAAACGTTCAGCGTTTTCAGTCGTCACAGTGCCCAAACTCGCACCCAAGTAACCACGCTTGACTTCGCCGGTCGCGATCAGCTGCTCCATGATGGGCATGGCAATCGCGGTGGGAATAGCGAAACCAATGCCTGAAAAATCGCCGGTGCGCGTGAAGATGCTGGTGTTGATGCCGACCAAATCGCCGGCTGCGCTCACCAGCGCACCGCCTGAGTTGCCTTGATTGATCGCAGCGTCCGTTTGAATAAAGCTCTCAAACGGCGAGCCCTCTCCGATTTGCGTGCGTCCCACGGCACTCACAATACCCATCGTCACGGTGTTTCCAAAGACACCGAATGGATTGCCAATCGCCAGCACAATCTCACCCGCCTGCAACAAGCGCGAGTCGCCAAAGCTTGCTGCAGGAAAATTGTCGCCCTCGATTTTGATGACTGCGAGATCAGTTTCGGGGTCTGTTCCGACCAGTTTGGCGGGTAGCACGCGTTTGTCGGAAAGCTCCACCAAGATGCGCTGCGCGCCTTCGATGACGTGATTGTTGGTCAGGATGTAACCATCTTTTCGAACAATCACACCAGAGCCTTCTCCGCGCATTTGCTGCGAGCCACTGCCGTCGCCGTTGTTACCACCGCCGCCACGTTCGCGCCCAAAGAAGCGCTGAAACGTTGGATCGTCGAGAAACGGATGGCGAAATTTTCGCTCCGCGCTGGTCGCGATTTTTACAACCGAAGGAAGCGCCCGCCCAGCGGCATCAGCAAATCCGCCGCGAACGGCGGCGATACCGCTAGCCGTTGGCGTGCCGCTGGTGGGCGCGCTGACCATATCGCTCGTCTTGGGGGTGGAAGAGATTGTGGAGCTCGACGCCGGTTGACTCATAAACGGCACACGCGACAACCATTCTGGTCTTAGTGCGCTCACCGTGAACAAAACTGCGAGGCAGATGGTACAAACCTGCGCAAAAACCAGCCATAATCGTGTCAACATAAATTTGTCTTGGCGGTAAAGGGTTGAGTGAGCGTAACGCGCCGGCCCTTTGCTGCGAAGCTTGCGTAAAAAACGCGGATCGAGGGCTCAAATGCGTACCGTTGATACTACCCATTTTATGCAAGATTCGACGATCGAGAACTTGAAGCAAGGGCGCGTTGCCCGCGATGATTTAGTGCGTCACCTCGCGGCTCATTTAGATATTCGGCGGTTCAAAGACGTCGCCCCAAATGGCTTGCAAGTCGAAGGATGCGCCGATATTCGAAGTATCGTCGTGGGCGTAACCGCCAATCAGATTTTGATAGATGCGGCGATTGCTGCCGGTGCCGACACCGTGCTGGTTCATCACGGACTGTTTTGGAAGGGCGACGACCCGCGAATCATTGGCTACCATCGCCAGCGCGTGGCGCGGCTTTTGATTCACGATATCAATTTGCTGGCGTATCACCTACCGCTCGATGCACACGCCGAACTGGGTAACAACGTGCAGATGGGGCGCAAGCTTGGCCTAACGCCCATCGGCTCAACGGGTGAAAACAACCTCGTGATGCTCGGACAACTCGGCATGGGTGTGGATGTGAAATCAACTGTGTTGGCAGCGTATGTGGCGCGGCATTTTGGTCGCCGGGTTACGCTGTTTGCAAGCTCCACTCGATTGATTCGCACCATAGCTTGGTGCACCGGGGCGGGCGGCGGTTTTTTGCGCGACGCGATTGAAGCCGGCGCTGACGCGTTTATCACGGGGGAAATCAGCGAACACCACATTCACGAAGCGCGAGAGTCGAACATCTCGTTGATCGCGGCAGGGCATCACGCCACTGAGCGCGGCGGCGCGGCCGCACTGGGTGCCTACATTGCCGAGCGCTACGGAATTCGCTACCAATTTATCGACGTGGATTCGCCGCTGTAGGCGTGAAGCGCGCCGAACATGTTTCGTTAGGTGGAGGCGCGGACTAGGCCGAATACGCGTCACTTAGACGGAACACGTTCCATTTCCGTTCGGGCTGAGCTTGTCGAAGCCTAGGTCGCATGCCTCCAACCCTTCGACAAGCTCAGGGCGAACGGTTGTTAAATGAACAGCATTGGAACTGGGCCGCGCTCGTCGTACGGTGCTCCCCTGTCCCTAAGCGACGCCAGGTCGTCGCCTACAAGCGATGCACGCTCAAACGCGCGCCGTTGACAGCGCCACCCCCCAATCCGTGTAGTACGCTGTCGCATCCATCGTTTAGCGCTCAGCGCCCCCCAGCATGCGTATTGCCATCGGCGGTTTCCAGCACGAAACCAACACCTTCGCCCCGTCTAAAGCCAGCTACGATCGCTTCGTTCAAGGCGGCGGCTGGCCGCCGGTTTCTATCGGCACCGAGATTCTCGAGCGCTTCCAAAATCAAAACATTCCGATCTCTGGCTTCATCGCTGAGATGGGTAACAAACACGAGCTCATCCCAACCGCGTGGGCGGCGGCAAGCCCATCGGCAGAGGTCACCGACGACGCGTTTGAGCGAATCGCCGGCGCGATTTGCGACGGCATCCGCAAAGCCAATGCCGACATGGTGTATTTGGATTTACACGGGGCGATGGTCACAGAATCGCACCCCGATGGCGAGGGCGAACTGCTGCGCCGGGTGCGTGACATTGTGGGCCCAAAAGTGCCCATCGCGGTGAGTTTGGATTTGCATTCCAACACCACTGAGGCGATGTTCAAACACGCGGGAATGCTCGTGGCGTATCGCACCTATCCACACATCGACATGGCGGAAACCGGCGCCCGCGCTGCGTTTTATTTGAAGCAACGCATCAACGGCATGAACGCGCCAACGCTTGCGATGCGCCGTTTGCCGTATCTTATTCCCATCACCTCCCAATGCACCGATTTGTTTCCCGGCAACGACATCTACAAACTGGTTGCATCACTCGAATCGCGTGATGTGCCGAGCGCGTCATTCACGCCCGGGTTTCCGGCCGCGGATTTCGACGGCTGCGCGCCGGTGGTGTGGGCGTACGGATCAAGCGAAGGAGCGGCCAACGCAGCCGTTGAAAAACTAGAAAAACGTGTCCTCGCGGCTGAGGGCGAATGGGACGCCCGCGTTTTGACTGCCGAAGACGCCGTTCGCGAAGCCATGCGCATCGCTACGCTCGGCACGGGGGCGAGAAAGCCCGTAGTGATTGCCGACACCCAAGACAACCCGGGCGCGGGTGGCGACAGCGACA
>JAAFHR010000416.1 GCA_013298455.1 Betaproteobacteria bacterium
CCGCTGCTTGCCGCTTTTGTCTCCTTGCGGATGAGTCTCGTCGCCTTTGCTGCGCCCGCCGCGCCGCCGATTTTGCTTGCTAACGTGTTGCGCCCCGACATTGACGTTACGCAGTATTTGGTGAGCGAAAAGTTTGACGGTGTGCGGGCAATTTGGGACGGCAAAACGCTTCGTTTTCGCAGCGGGCGCGACGTGCTCGCCCCCGCTTGGTTCATCGAACAACTGCCCAAGCAAGCGCTCGATGGCGAGCTCTGGATTGCACGGCGAAAGTTTGATGAAGTTTCTGGCATCGTTCGAAAAACCGAGCCGATCGATGCCGAATGGCGACAGGTGCAGTACCTAATTTTTGAGCTACCGCAGCCCGAAGGCGCTGCCCCGACGTCATTTACTGAGCGCGCCGCGCAAATAAAAACGCTCGTGGCACAGCGCAATGTTTCAGCGCTCAAAGCGGTGGAGCAATACCGCGTGAAAGATCGCGCTGAGTTGAAGCGGCGATTTGATGCGGTGGTCAAAGGTGGCGGCGAAGGCTTGATGCTGCACCTGGCCGACGCGCCCTACGTCACGGGGCGCAGTGATGTGCTGCTGAAGCTCAAACCGCTGCTCGACACCGAAGCCAAGGTGATCGAGCACATTCCCGGCAAAGGCAAACACGCTGGGAAAATGGGTGCGCTGTTGCTCGAAACGAAAGACGGCATTCGCTTCAAACTCGGTACCGGTTTTAGTGATGCCGTGCGCGCCAATCCGCCGCCGATTGGGTCGCAGGTGACTTACGCATACCGCGAAATCACACCGGCTGGTAAGCCGCGATTTGCGAGCTTTGTGAGGGTGCGGGATGATCCGTAGCTGAGACGGAATTGCGTGACAAGCACGTCACAGTGCTGCTCTCTGAGGAACCTGCGTTCCGAGTTTTGCCACAGATTTCACTGATTGCACAGATTCCCACTGGCTGCTGCGGCGTTCATCTGTGGAATCTGTGAAATCTGTGGCGATAAATTCTTTAGTGAGCCGCATTGATTCAGGTCTACCCGACGTTTTTTTAACGCGGATTGACGCAGATTTTTCGTCGCCTTTCGACACACTGCCGGGTTAGTACTTCGATCAGAGTCCGCGCAAATCCGCATGCAATCTGCGGAAATCTGCGTCAAAAAATACTGTTCAATACTCGCGATGCTGCTCGTCAACCGATAAGCCAAATCGCCGCAACGTAGCAACACCTAAAATCGCATTAGCTAGCCACCCGCTGGCATCGTAGTAACCAAGGATCCACTGTGGCTCAAGCCGATTTATCGAAACTGACCTTGAACAAAAGTGCGCCGCAAGCGGCCGTTGCGTCGCGCCGCAAAAAGCGTTTGCTGAAATGGATTTTGATTGGCGTGGCGGCGGCGATCGCAGTCGGTGCGCTGGTGGCGCGGCGCGCCACGGCGCCGACGGAAGTGGAGCTGAGCTCGGTAACCACAGCGTACCCGACTCAAGGCTATACGCTCTTAAACGCCACAGGCCGTGTGGTCGCCGCTAAAAAAGCTGCTGTCTCAACCAAAGCCACTGGACGCTTGGAGTTTTTGGGCGTGCAAGAGGGCTCAAAAGTCAAAGCAGGCGAAGTGATCGCGCGGCTCGAAGCGCTGGATGTCAACGCCACAAAAGACCAAGCGCGGGCCGGTGGAACGGCGGCGCGAGCTAACTTGGAGCAAGGCCGCGCTGAGCTCATTGACGCCGAAGCGCAGTTCAAACGGCAGCAAGAATTGTTCGACAAGAAATTTGTGAGCGCTGCGGTGCTTGATGCGGCCAAAGCGCGCATGGATCGCGCCAAGGCCACGATTGCGAGCCTGAATGCGGCCATTGGGGTGGCTGATGCGCAAACCCGTGCTGCAGGCGTGAGCGTGTCGCAAACGCTCATCCGAGCGCCATTTGACGGCGTGATCCTCACCAAAAACGCCAACGTCGGCGACATCATCACACCGTTTTCATCCGCTGCGGGATCAATTGGCGCGGTGGTCACGATGGCTGATATGTCCACGCTCGAAGTGGAATCCGACGTCGCCGAAGGCAGCATCGGCAAGATCGTCGTGGGCGCACCGGCTGAGATCACCTTGGAAGCGCTGCCCGAAGCGCGCTTGCTCGGCGAAGTGTCGCGAATCGTGCCGACCGTTGATCGCGCCAAAGCGACGGTGCTCGTGAAAGTGAGCTTCGTAGAGCGCGATCCGCGAATTCTTCCCGACATGAGCGCAAAGGTCGCGTTTCTTAAGCAAAAGCCAACGGACGCAGACCGAAAAGCGGTTATCGTGGTTCGCAAAGAAACTTTGGTGGAGCGCGATGGCAAGTCGTTCGTTTACGTGTTGAACGACAAAAACGTGAAGCTCACAGCAGTCAGCAAAGCCCGCGAAATCGGCGATACGGTTGAAGTGAGCGGCGTGAAAAACGGTGACAAAGTCGTACTGAAACCGAGCGAGAAACTGCAAGACGGTGCGGCCGTTGTCGTGGCGGTGAAGAAGTGAGTTCTTTGCGGGTAGCGTCTGGTTCCTCCCCCTTCAAGGGGGAGGTTAGGCGGGGGATGGGTTTCGTTTTGGCGAAAGACGGCCGCGTAGAAAGAAACCATCCCCACCCCAACCCTCCCCTTGAAGGGGAGGGAGTGGTAAGCATATGACCACGCTCGTTGAAATCAAAAATCTGACCAAGGCCTACACCCGCGGTGACCAATCCGTGCCGGTGTTGATGGACATCACGCTCGACATTCCGCAGGGCGATTTCATCGCGCTCATGGGGCCGTCGGGCTCAGGAAAATCAACGCTTTTGAATCTGATCGCTGGCATCGACAAACCAACGAGCGGCATTCTGCGCGTGGGCGGTTTGGACATCGCCGAACTATCAGAAAGCGAGCTGGCCGACTGGCGCGCGCAAAACGTTGGCTTCATTTTTCAGTTCTACAACTTGATGCCGGTGTTGACTGCGTTTGAAAACGTGGAGCTTCCGTTGATGCTCACGGATTTGTCACGCCGGGAACGCCGTGAGCGCGTTGAGATTGCGCTGGGTTTGGTGGGTTTGTCGGACCGAATGACGCACTACCCGAACGAACTCTCTGGCGGTCAGCAGCAGCGTGTGGCCATCGCTCGCGCTTTCATCACCGACCCCACGCTCATCGTTGCCGACGAACCCACAGGCGACTTGGATAAAAAAAGCGCCGAGGATGTGCTCGGATTGCTGCGTCAGCTCAACGAAGAAATGGGTAAAACCATCATCATGGTCACCCATGATCCGGGTGCGGTGAAGTCGGCGAAGCATGTGACGCACCTTGAGAAGGGTGAGTTGTTGGGGACGGAAAAAGTCTAACGGCAGCTTTGGGCTGAGTAGCCGCTTGGCTCCCTTCTCCCGCAGGCGGGAGAAGGGTTGGGGATGAGGGTGTCGACGCTGGCAGAGCAATGCGCGCATCACGAGACCACTTCGTTGGGCATGATTGGGTTCTCTCTCGCCACACGCCTATCCATGCCGCCAGCACCCTCACCCCAACCC
>JAAFHR010000418.1 GCA_013298455.1 Betaproteobacteria bacterium
CGGGAATTCGAACGCCCGTGGCTTTCGTGGATGAAGCCGTGGATTGATTCGCATGATCTGCTTTCGTTTCGACGGCAGCCCTTGGCGGTGGGGGTGGCGATTGGCGTCGCGCTTGGTGTGATTCCCACGCAAATCGAAGTGATTTTGGTGTTTTTTCTTTGCGTGTTGTTTCGCGGCAATATCGTTGCGGCAACAGTCGTGGGTTGGTACAACAATGCGTTTACCGTCGTGCCGCTTTACGTCTGTGCGTTTTACTTGGGCGACTTCATCTTGCCCGGCACGCGCGTGATGCCGGAGCTAAAAAATCCCAATGGCGATTGGTGGGGCGCGTTTACGATGTGGGTGGAGGCGCTCGGATTGCCGCTCGTCGTGGGGCTCATTCCAATTGGAATTGGCCTTGGTGTGATCGCGTATTTCGCGGTGCATTTGTTGTGGCTGCGACCGGTGTGGGCGCGGGCGAAGCGGATGCGGGCGGCGCGAAACAAGTTGTAGGAGCGGCTTGCCGCGAATGGCCGTACGCAACAACGACCCTACGCTTGATAGAGGCCATTTCTCAGTGCGGGAGCTTTTCGCGGCAAGCCGCTCCTACAAATCTAGCGACGCGAAGGCTGCTACGGCGTTTTGTTGAGCGCCTTCCGCGCTAGGTTATCCACGACGCTCGGCGCAATCAATTTGATCCAGCGCCCGAGCTTGCCTTTGGCGCTCATCACCACTTCACGTTTGCGTCCGTTGATCGCGCCTACGATCAACGCGGCGCAGGTTTCAACGCTCATCGCGCCCTTTTCTGAAAGCCCCGAAGAACCTGCGGTTTCGCCCCGCGCATTCCAACCGTTGCGACGAATTTCGGTGTTGACCACACCCGGATAAATCACGCAGACGTTGACGCCCTCGGGTTCAATTTCAACTCGAAGCGCTTCGAAAAAACCAGTCTGCGCAAACTTCGTTGCGCAGTAGGTCGTGCGCCCCGGTACGCCGACCAAACCCGCCAGCGATGAGATGGCGACCACTTGTCCGCTCGACTGTTTCAGATACGCAAGCGCTGCATGGGTGGGCCAAATACTGCCCATCAAATTGATGCGCATGAGTTTTTCGTAGACAGACGTGTCGGTGATGTCTTCAAGATTGGCGTGCATCGAAACGCCAGCGTTGTTCACCAACACATCGATTCGACCAAACGCTTCCACAGTCTTTGCAATCAAATCCCGGCAATCGGATTCGATACTCACATCGGTGGGCACAACGAGCGTTTTGGCGCCCTTCGGTTCGCAGCCCGCTGCCACTGCGGCGAGTGCATCTTGCCGACGCGCTGCCAACACGAGGGCGACGCCGGGCTTGGCGAGTTGGCGCGCGAGCTCGGCGCCAATGCCGTCGGAGGCGCCGGTGATGATGATGGTGTGGAGAGATTGAGTGGTCATGGGCCCTCGCCTAGTGGCTGTGATGTCGACGCAAATGTAGCGCGTAATCGCTCAATGTCGGTGGCCTCGCTGTCATCCTGAGCAGAGCGAAGGATCGGGTTGCGAAACAGCACTGCTCGTTCGGAGCCAAAGCGTCTGTCACCTGATGTTTCGCTCTGCTCAACATGACAAGCGGCGTGCACGCGGACGACCCCGCTGTCATCCTGAGCAGCGCGAAGGATCGGGTTGCGAAACAGCACTGCTCGTTCGGAGCCAAAGCGTCTGTCACCTGATGTTTCGCTCTGCTCAACATGACAAGCCGAGGGTTAAGTTTGCGTTGCAAAAATTCCCAATCCAATAAAAAAGCCCGCTTTCGCGGGCTTTAAAACGAAACTCAGCGGGGAGAGAGAACCGCCGAAATTCGCTCGCGAACTAGCGGTTGTACGCCGTTTCGCCATGACTGACGATATCCAAACCTTCGCGCTGCTCATCATCACTGACACGCAGGCCCACGATCAGATCAGCAACCTTGAAGGCAATGAACGCAACGACCGCCGTCCACACCACCGTCAAGGCAACACCCTTGAACTGAATCCACACTTGACCGGCAATCGAATAGTCGGCCGCTTTAATGACGCTTGCGGTCACCCAATCACTCACGTAGCCGGGGCCGCCGAGCGATGGGCTGTTGAACACGCCGGTGAGCAGCGCGCCGACGATGCCGCCCACGGCGTGCACACCAAACACATCGAGCGCGTCGTCTGCCTTGAGGAGTTTCTTGAGACCCGTTACGCCCCAGAAGCAAACCACACCCGCAATCAAGCCGATGATGAGCGCGCCCATGATGCCAACGTTGCCCGCTGCTGGTGTCACTGCGACCAAGCCCGCCACGGCGCCCGAAGCAGCGCCAAGCATCGAAGGCTTGCCTTTGAGGAACCATTCAACAAAGATCCACGAGAGGACTGCGCCCGCCGTGGCGATAAACGTGTTGAAGAACGCGAGACCTGCGCTGCCGTTGGCTTCGAGCGCCGAGCCAGCATTGAAGCCGAACCAGCCGACCCACAGCAGCGATGCGCCGACCATCGTGAGCACCAAGCTATGAGGTGGAAACGCTTCTTTGCCGTAGCCCAAGCGCTTGCCCACCAAGTACGCACCTACCAAACCGGCAACGCCCGCGTTGATGTGAACGACCGTGCCGCCCGCGAAATCGAGCGCGCCCCACTGCCAAATCTTGCCGGCCGTTGCATTCAAACCATCAACCAATTTCGCATCGGTGTAAGCATCCGGACCAGGCCAGAACCACACCATGTGCGCGATTGGGATGTAGCTAAACGTGAACCAAATCACGGTGAAAATGAGCACTGCCGAGAACTTCATCCGCTCAGCAAACGCACCGACGATCAGCGCGCAAGTGATGCCAGCAAACGTTGCTTGGAACACCGCAAACACGATCTCAGGAATCACGACGCCTTTGCTAAACGTGGCCGCCATGGCGAACGTTCCAGTTGCCGCATCAAACAAGCCTTTGCCGAACAAACGATCCGTGCCACCGAAGTAAGGATTGCCCGCTGTAAACGCGAAGCTGTAGCCATAAATCAGCCACAGCACCGACACGAGCGAGAACACGACCATCACTTGCATGAGCACTGAGAGTACGTTCTTCGAGCGAACTAAGCCGCCGTAGAAGAGCGCCAATCCTGGCAGCGCCATCATCAACACCAACAGTGTCGAGACCATCATCCACGCCGTGTCGCCTTTGTTCGGCTCTGGCGCCTTAGCAGCGGGTGCGGCTGGCGCGGCCGCTGGCGCAGCTTCGGCAGGCTTAGCAGCTTCAGCAGGTTTGGCATCAGCAGCGGGCGCAGTCACAGCTGGAGCTGCTGCGGGCGCGGCTGGTGCGGCAGGCGCTTGTGCAAACGCCACACCGCTGGTCATCACAGCCGCCAGCACGATGCTTGCGACCCAGTCTTTGATTCGTTTCATGATTTCTGATTCCCCAATTCAATTAAAGCGCGTCGGCGCCGGTCTCGCCGGTGCGGATACGAACGACTTGTTCAACATCAAAAACGAA
>JAAFHR010000419.1:0-1666 GCA_013298455.1 Betaproteobacteria bacterium
ATATCGTGCTGTTGAATGATGTGAAGTTTTTGCCCGCCGAACAACGAGATAACGTGCTGCAACTCGAGCGCGAAGTCGTGCAGTCGTTCGCTGAGCTGATCGCCACCACCTACGTCATTGATGTTCCGCGAGCCAAGGTGTTGACGATGTGCGTGTTTGGCATGATTAACTGGACGTTTACGTGGCTGCGACCGGGCGGCACCATTAGCTACGGCCAGTTTGCCGAGACGGTTGTTGGCATGCTCGAATCGGGTTTGAATGGCGGGGCCGAGCGGCTGCAACAATTTGTGCCGCTCGCTACGAAGCTTCCAATTCGTTCAGAATTGCATGCTTAGCCGCCGCCGTTTCTGTGATTCTTATAAGTGAAATCGTATGTCTGAACCGCTGATCCTTGTTGAAATTCTCCCGCAACCTGCGAAGGTCGCGTTGGTTCGATTCAATCGCCCGAAAGTGCTCAATGCGCTCAATAACGCCTTGGCGATCGAACTGGAAACGGCGCTGCAAGCGCTCGACGCTGATCCCAACGTGCATGTGATTGTGGTGACCGGCAGCGAGAAAGCGTTCGCTGCAGGCGCTGACATTGCCGAAATGTCGTCGCAGTCTTTTGCGACGATGTTCAACCAAAACTACATCACCGCGCATTGGGAAGCCGCGCGAAATGTGCGAAAGCCCATCATCGCTGCCGTCTCGGGCTACGCGCTCGGTGGCGGTTGTGAATTCGCGATGATGTGCGACATCATCATCGCGGCTGACACCGCTAAATTTGGTCAGCCTGAAATCACCATCGGCACCATTCCCGGCATGGGCGGTACGCAACGTCTGCCCCGAGCGATCGGCAAAGCCAAGGCGATGGAGTGGTGTTTGACAGGGCGCATGGTCAGCGCGCAAGAGGCTGAAGCGGCGGGGCTCGTCGCTCGTGTGGTACCTGCGGAGAAATTGCTCGAAGAGGCACTGGCGACCGCAGCAAAAATCGCCTCACACTCGTTGCTCTCGGTAATGATGCTCAAAGAAACGCTCAACGCCGCGTTTGAGACCACGCTCGATCAAGGGCTCAAGTTCGAGCGCCGGCAGTTTCACGCGAGCTTTTCAACGAGCGATCAAAAAGAGGGCATGCAAGCTTTCCTCGAAAAACGCAAACCCGCGTACAAGAATCAATAATGCCGCACCGCGTATTCGGTTTTGCGGGCTGGTCGGGCTCGGGTAAAACGACGCTCATTGAACGGGTGATTGCGCATTTGAGCGAGCGCGGCGTTCGCGTTTCGCTCATCAAACACGCGCATCACGCCTTTGACGTCGATCAGCCGGGCAAGGATTCGCACCGTCATCGAACGGCGGGCGCAAGCGAAGTGCTCATCAGTAGCGCCAATCGATACGCCATCATGCACGAGCTTCGCGGCGAGGCTGAGCTGGGCTGGCAAGATGCCGTGCTGCGGCTCTCAGCCTGCGATTTGGTGCTGATCGAGGGCTACAAGCGCGCGCCAATCCCAAAATTGGAAATCTGGCGTGCGGAAATCGCGAAACCCTTGCTGTTTCCGACCGATCCGCACATCGTTGGCTTAGCGACCGACGATCCGCTGCCAGCGGGCATCGCGACGCCCGGTTTCGCCCGGTTTGGGCTGTCGAGCATTGCGTCGATCGCCGAATTTGCTCGGGCAAACGCGTCCGT
>JAAFHR010000419.1:1676-3435 GCA_013298455.1 Betaproteobacteria bacterium
GACAATCACCGTTGACTCCTCGGCGTCAACGGTGCACTATCTACCTATGTTCTGTGCGCCGAAATCCTCAAATCCCAAAAATGCGTTGCTGCCGCCGCGCGGGGATGCGCTCGGCCTCTCGAAGCGATGCGCGGCGGCACTGAGCGCCGCGGTGCTGCTAACCGCGCCATTGGGTGCGTTAGCGCAAGATTCTGGCTACTTTTCGGGCTTACGGCTGAGCGCGCCGCTCTCCCTTGCGAGTGATGCTGGTCCGAGAAGCGGTGCGTGGAGCTTTGCCTCGCCCGGGCTCAAGCTCGGGCAGGGACTGGAGTTTTTGCCGCCCGAGCAGGGCTCGGTGGCTCAAGCTACGACTACGGCATTTGGTGGCTATCGATTCGGTGGCGGGCTCAGCTTGGCGGCTGCGTTTAGCGCTGCGGGCGCGGCGATGGCTGCGCCGCTGAGCTCAACAGAGGCCACATCGAGCGGTGTCGGGATTCGCTTTGACGGCGCGCGTTGGGCGGATGCCCGCAGTCGTTCGATGAACTTGGACGTGGTGTCCGCGTTTAGCTACGGTCGCGCGCTGTCGGTGTACGGCAAACTTGGCGTGGCGCGGGGCGACGCGCGCCCCTCGGATGCGCTGGGCGTTGTTTCAGCAGAGCGCACGGCGGTGTCATACGGCCTAGGCGTTCGCTACGATGTCACTTCAAGCCTCGGGCTCAAGCTCGAACTCTCGCGCGGCACTCGCCTCGGCCTTGATCGTCTGCGCACCGAATCCGATCCGGATTCGATCAACTTCGGCCTGCGCTGGTCGTTTTAGCGCGGTCCGCGCTACCCGTTTCACGTTACGTACTGCTCGCGTTGCCAATTTCGGAACAATGCTGCAGCGCACACGATCACACTTTTCGCGTTATTGGCTTTATCGCCAAAAATCAACATTTCATTGGCCTTCACGCGATATTGCTGTGTTTTCTTTAGTCATGTTTGTCGACGTGTAGCCCATGCATCTATTGGCTTTTATAGAATAAGTTGTTATTGATTCGGGTAATCCCTAGAATCCGCGTATGGCAAATGCATCAGTCTCCATTGAACTCGTTTTTCTGGCACGACTTCGCGAACGTTTCGGCGTGGCGCGAGAGACTTATGCGCTCCCGACCGATTCCGCGTCGGTGGCGGCGCTGCTGGCCTCGCTTCGAGCGCGCGGCAAGGTGTTTGCAGACGAGCTCGCTGAGGGTCGCGCCTACCGCGTGGCCGTGAATCACACCGTGGTCGGTCTCGATCATCCGGTGCATGCGGGTGACGAAGTCGCTATTTTCCCGCCCGTCACCGGCGGCTAAACTTCGGGCATGACTGCCCAAGTTCGCGTACAAACCCAAGATTTTGATGTCGGCGCTGAGCTCGCTGCGCTGCGCCGTGGTAACCCCGGCGTAGGTGCTGTTGCCAGCTTCATCGGCTGCGTTCGCGACATGAACGAAGGCGACAGCGTTGGGCTCATGTATTTGGAGCACTATCCGGGCATGACGGAATCCGAGTTGCATCGCATCAGCGCCGACGCCGCAACGCGCTGGAACATCCTCGACACACTCATCATTCATCGCGTCGGCGAGCTGCGTCCACTCGATCAAATCGTGTTTGTTGCCGTCACCAGCGCCCATCGCGGGGAATCGTTTCGCGCTTGTGAATTCATCATGGATTTTTTGAAAACGCAAGCGCCGTTTTGGAAGCGCGAAGCCACCTCCAACGGCGAACGCTGGGTCGAAGCACGGGCCAGTGACGACGCGGC
>JAAFHR010000042.1 GCA_013298455.1 Betaproteobacteria bacterium
GCTGTGCCGCGCGAAGTGCCACCGCCTCTGCCGCGAGCAAAACCTCCCAAAACGGATTTGAAAATCGGCGAGATGATTGGCGCTGCCTTTTCCAATTCGCTCGCGCAATACGCCAAGATGGTTCGCTCGATTCCGTCGGTGGCGGGCGCGATCAAAGACGCCGCAACGCCCGCAATCAAAAAGGCGCTCAGCACTCGCAGTGTGTCAGTTGATTTCGCGCCGCGTACGATGTTTAACGTCAATGTGTCGAATCAGCGAGTATTCGCGACAGCGTCGTTGCCGCTAGCAACGGTACGCGGCGCGGCGAAGGTGTTGGGCGGATCGCTCAATGATGGCGTGCTCTTTGTGTGCTCGTCAGCGCTCCGAACGTATTTGAAATCGCACAACGCGCTGCCCAAGAAAACGCTCGTGACCGCGATGCCGGTGAGCCTTCGGGAAGAGAGTAACAAAGAGCTCAACAATCAAGCCTCAATGGTGCTCGCTGAGCTCGGAACACATCACGGAGACGCGCGCAAACGTTGGAATGCGATTCGTGTTTCTACGGGAAAGGTCAAGGAATCGCTCAAAAGTTTGAAGAGCGTATTACCCACGGATTACCCCGGTTTGCTCGCACCGCTACTGGTGTCGCGGTTGAACGCGACCGTTGCCAGCACCAAACTTTTGGAAAAATTGCCGCCGGTGGCGAACCTAGTCATCAGCAATGTGCCCGGTCCGCAAGTGCCGCTCTACTTGGCGGGCGCGCAGATGAAAACGTTTTTCCCTGTGTCGATCGTGGTGCACAGCATCGCGCTCAACATCACCGTGCAAACCTATTGCGGTTCGGTCGATTTCGGCATCATCGCCTGCAAGAAAGCCGTGCCCGATTTGCACAAACTGGCTGATGCGCTTTCTGGAGCGTGTGACGAATTGGTAGCGCTTGCTGAGGGCGAGGCGGCGTTGATTGCGGAGCGCGAGACTGCGGCGGATAGGGCTGCGAAGGCGGTGAAGCGTGCACAGCCTGCGAAGTCCGCGACGACTAAAGCGGCAAAAACAAAGCGTGTCATTGCAACTGCAGCGGTTCGCAACGAGCGCTGAGCCCGGATGCGGATACCGTCAGAGCGATCACTCCATTTCCCGTCAGCAACGCAAGCTAGCATCTGCGTAGATAGTTTTTTCTTCGCCATGACCGTGACCCATTCATCCGATATCCGTGAAACCCGCGCGCCCAACGCAATGATGATGGCGCTTGAAGCGCGTGCGCCGTGGGAGTGGGGAAGCGCTCTGGCCGCTTGGCCGATGCTTCGAATGATGGGCATTTGGCCGCGCCCAAAAAGTATGGATGCGCATCATGTAATCGTGTATCCGGGCTTGGCGGCGGGCGATGTGTCAACGCAGCCACTGCGCGCGTTTCTAAAGGACATGGGCTACGTGGTTCATGGCTGGTATCAGGGCATGAATCGTGGTCCGGGGCGCGGCGTGCTGGAGCGATTGAAAGAGCAGCTGGTCGCCGTGCATCGGGATGCGGGAGCGCCGGTGTCGCTGATCGGCTGGAGTTTGGGAGGTGTTTACGCACGCGAGCTCGCCAAGGAATTGCCGAAATCGGTGCGCGATGTGATCACACTCGGAACGCCATTTGCGGAAAGCCCGCGTGCAACGAATGCTTGGCGCGTGTACGCCATGCTCTCCGCCGAAGCGCTCCCGAATTCGATGATGCAGCTGCAATTGGCTGATGCGCCGCCGGTGCCGTTTACGAGCGTCTATTCGAAATCGGATGGCGTCGTGGCGTGGCCTGCGAGCATTCAAGCGCCTTCAAAGAAAAACGCAAAGATCGAAAACGTTGAAGTGTTTGCGAGCCACATGGGCATTGGCGTGAATCCGGCCGCTTGGTACGTGATTGCGGATCGTTTGGCGCGCGGAGACAACGATTGGACGCCCTTTGTTACGCCGCCGTCTGCCCGGTTTCTGTTCGGCAAGTAGGTTCGCGTTGAAAATTGCCAGCAACGGGCTCGAATTCGAAGTAGACGTACAAGGCGAAGCGACCGCGCCCACCGTGCTCTTGATCATGGGGCTGGGCATGCAGCTCACGGCGTGGCCGCCCACGTTGGTGAGCGCTTTTCTGAACGCTGGCTATCGGGTCATTCGTTTCGACAATCGTGACATTGGCCTTTCCAGTAAAACCAGCGAACCGTTGCCGAATCTGATGTGGCAGGCGCTGCGCTACAAGCTTGGGCTAACGGTGCAATCGAGCTACCGGCTGCGCGACATGGTGGACGATACGTTGGGCATTCTCGATGCGCTGTCAGTTCATCGCTGTCACGTGATCGGCGTATCGATGGGCGCAATGATTGCGCAGGGTTTGGCGTCTCGGTATCCCAAGCGAGTGATTTCACTGACGAGCATCATGAGTACGACCGGCGCTCGTAGCTTGCCGCAAGCTACGCCCAAGGCAACCCTGGCGATTCTCTCGCGCCCCAAATCAAAGTCGCGTGACGACATGATGGCGCATTTCGTGAAGACGTTTCGGGTTATCGGTAGCCCCGGGTTTCCGTACGATGAGAGCGAGCTGCGAGCCCGTCTCTCTGCAGGACTTGATCGGTCTTACTACCCCGCTGGCACAGTCAAACAACTCGCCGCGATTCTGGCGAGCGGCGATCGTAGCGACGAGGTGCGCGCGATCACGGTGCCAACGCTCGTGCTCCACGGTCGCGACGATCCGCTGATTCCCGTGAAAAATGGAGAGGATACGGCCGCCAAAATTCAGGGCTCAACGCTGCACGTCATCGACGGCATGGGCCATGATTTGGCGCCGGGTGTGGTGGTTCGGTTGATGAAACTCATCGTGCCGTTTTTGGAAAAGGCGAGCGTGGAGCCACTCTGACGTGTTGCCCTCGTCAGCGGATGGTAGTACGCGGCCTAGGGAGACACTGCAAAACCCCCGCGCGCGTTGCATCCTCGGAATCGGGCGGCTTGCATCACGGGGGTTTTGCAGTGTCTCTCTAGGTCAACGCCAGTATCGCGTGCAAAACAGCCATGCCGAGCAGAAGCGGCATGAGCATGCCGCCTCGCCACCAAGCGTAACCGCCCGCGATGAGCGCTGCAATGACGTGTGGGTAGCGCGCGGACACACTCAATTCGCCGTTTGCGAGGATGACCAGCGGCATCACCAGCGCAGCAAAGATCGCTGGCACGGCCAGTTGCAATGCCCGCGCCACTGGCGGTGGCAAACGCCGCCCTGCCAAAAAACCGATGAACGAATAGCGAATCAAGAACGTGCCAACCGCCAATCCCGCGATGGCGATCCATCCATCTGCGCTGCCCCAGACGCTCATGGCGTCACCCCTTGCGTACGTTTTTGAACGGCATCGACCAGCAAGCCCACACAGGTGCCAACCACGCACGCGGCGATCAATCCGGTTTTCATCGGCAGCGAGTAAAAGAGAACACCCGCGACCGCACCCGCTAAGGCCGCGCCGATCTGCGAGCGGGTTTTGAGCATGGGCACTACCATCGCTACAAACGAGAGTGGGATCGTGAATTCAAGCTGCCAACTCGGCGGCACCTGCGCCCCAGCAAACGCGCCAAGGGCATTGGTGAAAATCCAAAACGGCCAGATCACCGCCGCGCAACCGAGATAAAAGGCGAGCGGATGCGCGATGTGTTCGCCGCGTTCATGGCGCGCTTCATTGCAGATAAACGTTTGGTCGACCAAAAACGCGGCCCACAGCAGACGCTCTTTTCGGGTCGTCACCGACATCCGCTGCGACAAAGCCGCGCTGTAAACCGCCATGCGCAGATTTACCACTAGTCCCGATGCAATGGCCATGGCGAGCGGCGCGCCGCCGTTCAAAAACTGCGTCAGCACCGCCTGCGACGAACCGGCAAAGGCGAACGCTGCGAGCGCCAACGCCCCAAACTCGCCAAGCCCCGCTTGAACCGCCGCAACGCCGCACACCAACCCAAAGGGAACGTAGGACGGCATAAACACCACACAGGCCCTGACGCCCGCGAAAAACGCGGCTCGTTGCGCCTCTCGAGATTCGGCGGCCGCGTGGCGTCGTGACACCTCGGTCATGCGCTCGTCACATCAATCGGCGGGCAGCGCTGAAAGTGTACGAAGTGGAAGCGCACCGGCGCACCGCCCGGCGTGAGCGGCGCGGTGTGCGTTTGACGCGAATGCGTTTCGAAATCGGCGCGGGTAAAGCTCGGGAAAAAGGTGTCGCCCTCAACGTCAGCGTCGATTTGCGTGAGAAACAAATCATCAGCAAAGCTCAGCGCTTCGGCATAGAGCCGATGTCCACCGATCACAAACACTGGATCGGTCGAACCGGGCAGCGCTAACGCATCGCTAAGGCTCTCCACTTGCAACACGCCCGTAGGTAGTTCGAGCGCGCTTGACGACACCACGACGTGCTCGCGATTTGGAAGCGGGCGTGGAAACGAGGCCCAGGTGCGTCGGCCCATCACGATGCGTTTACCGGTGGTGAGCGTTTTGAAATGCTGCAAGTCAAGCGGCAAGTGCCATGGCAGTTGACCGTCGCGACCGATCACGCCGTTGGCGGCAACCGCGGCGATGAGTGCAACGCGCGGACGAGAATTCAAGTTCATAGGGTTATTGTAGGGACGTGGCTGCGCGTGAGTCCTCCGGCAGCTCGCTCGCGGGCAAGCTCAGCGCCACGCTCTAAAATAGGGGTGTGTATTACCCACGCTCGCTCACCAACGTCATCCTCGCCTGCTTCGTGCTCTCGGCCGTGCCATTGGTCGTAGCGCTCGGTGAGCTCGCGTTTGGATTGGATTCACTCGCTAAGCGCTCGCAACTCTCGGTACGAGAAGCCGAAGCGGCGAGTACGGCATCGAGAGAGCTTCGAGACCTGAGCGGCAAGATTGAGCGGCGCGTTCGGCAATCGATCGTGCTTGAAGACCCGGAGCTCATCGACGGGTACAAGAAGCTTGATGCGCAGCTGGAACAAGCGGTGATTCGTGCACAGTCGCTGCCGCTTACGGACGATGAGCGCGCGGCGGTGAAGCTCATCAACGTGCCGCGTCGCGTGCTTGCAAACGCGTTTAGCAGCGGCATTCCAAAGCTCGAAGAGCGAGCCAAACTTGCCGACGCGGCCGCAGAACTGGCGGATAACGCGGCACAAGCAGCCACGCTTTTGACCCGCGTGACCGAGCGCGAGGTCGTTGAGCTGCGGACCATGGCCGCGAAAACACGCGAAAATTGGCCGTGGTTTTTGGGCGTTGCGGCACTCACTGCGCTGCTACTGGCCGTTGGGTTTTCGATACTGATTGCGCGACCGCTCCGAAACATTGATCGAAGTATTCGTAAACTCGGTCGTGGTGAATTCGCCGAATCCATCACTATTAAAGGCCCACGAGATTTGCGCTCGTTGGGCGAGCGCCTAGACTGGTTGCGCCGTCGCCTACTCGAGCTCGAAACTCACCAAACGCGCTTTTTGCGGCATGTCTCGCACGAGCTCAAAACGCCGCTCACCGCGGTGCGTGAAGGTTCCGAATTACTCAATGATCGGATTGTGGGTGAGATGTCGAAAGCGCAATTTGATGTGGTGCGAATCATTCGTGACAACACCTTGTCGCTGCAACGGCTGATCGAAGATTTGCTCTCGTATCAACAACACAAATCCGCCGCACCGCTACGACTCGAGCGTGTGGAGTTAACGCCCATCGTGGAGCGAGTGGTTCGCGAGCATCGCCTTGAAATGCTCGCTCGTGCGATCACCACTGAAATCAAGGGGGACGTACAGAGTTTGCAGGCAGATCGGGAGCAGCTTCGCGTCGTGCTGGATAATCTGGTGTCCAACGCCATCAAGTACACCGCACGCGGCGGTAAGGTTCGAATCATCACCGCACTCGATGGCGACATGGTTCAGATCGATGTTGAAGACGATGGCCCTGGCATCTCGCTCGAAGACCAAGAGCGCGTGTTTGATTCGTTTTATCGTGGCGAGGCCAGCACCAACGGCAAAATCAAAGGCTCTGGGCTTGGCTTGGCGATTGTTCGTGAATACGTGCTGGCGCATCAGGGCAGTGTTTATGTGGTGGAGCCCGGCAAACCCGGGGGTCGTTTTAGAGTGCGATTGCCGATCGATCAAAGTGGCTTTGTCGAGCGTTCAGTGGCATTCGTAGGAGATTCAGTTGTTGCTTAGTGATCGAATGATGCAAAGCGAGCGTACGGCATCGCTGCCAAGGCGGCTAGCCATGACCGCACTTGCGGCGGCCATAGCGCTCATCGCGGGCTGCGCTACCGTGCCAGAAATTCCGCTGTTGCCCAAGCTCTCAGCGCCCGTGACGCAGACGATTTACGTGCCGGTCTATGTTGAGGTTGAGAAACCCGCCCCACCGCCACCGCCGCCGCCACCGCCGCCCGAGCCGATCAAGCTGCCGGAGGATCAGGAACAAAGTCTCCAGCTCCTCATCGAGCTCGCCCGCAACGGCAACGGTGGCGCAGACGAAATTCGCAAAGACTATGCAGCGGCGCAAGCGAGCTACAACAAGGAGCGTACGCTGGTCAATCGCCTGCGCGTCGCTTGGTACTCGTCGCTCTTGGGTTCGGCTGCGGGCGACGACGCACGCCTGCTCGGCCTGCTCGAACCCTTGGTTGCCAAGACGGGCGGATTCGCTAACGGCCATCCGCTGCGTCCTGTGGCGGAAGTGTTGATCGCACAGGTCAACGAGCGAGCTCGGCAAGTGCGTGAGCAGAAGAAAAACGTCGATGAGTTGCAGCAAAAACTCGATGCGCTCAAAGCCATCGAAAAGCAATTGCTCGACCGCGAACGCCGTCGTAACTAACGCTGAGCAGGGAAGCGCATATGGCCACTGATATTTTGTTAGTTGACGACGATCCCGATTTGTTAAAGCTGATCGGCTTGCGGCTTACGGCTGCAGGCTATCGTGTGAAAAGCGCGGAAAGCGGTGACGCCGCGCTCGCTCAAATCGCCATCGCCCGACCCGCTGTTGTGGTGACCGATCTTCGAATGCCGGGCCTCGACGGCATGCAGCTTTTCGAGCAAATCAATGCGCTCCATCCAACGCTTCCAGTGATTATTTTGACGGCGCACGGCACCATTCCCGATGCCGTCGCAGCGACTCAGCGTGGTGTGTTCGGATTTCTCACCAAACCGTTTGATCCGCCTGAATTACTGGCGAAGGTCGCGCAAGCGGCCGCAGTCGCGGGTGAATGGCAAGCGGGCCATGAAACCACCAGCGACGCTGATGCATGGCGCGCACCGATCATCACCCGCAGCGCAAAGATTGATGACTTGCTCCGCCGTGCGCGACTGGTGGCGGATTCCATGGCGGCGGTGCTGGTGCTTGGCGAATCCGGCACCGGCAAAGAACTACTCGCCCGAGCCATTCATGCCGCAAGCAACCGAGCATCGAAGCCATTTCTTGCGATTAACTGTGCTGCGATTCCAGAAAATCTTTTGGAAAGTGAGCTCTTCGGTTACGCCAAGGGTGCGTTCACCGGCGCGGCAGCCGCTCAGCAAGGGCTGTTTCAAGCGGCCAACGGCGGCACGCTGTTTCTTGACGAAATTGGCGATATGCCGCTGTCGCTGCAAGCCAAGCTGCTCCGCGTGCTGCAGGAAAGTGCAGTGCGCCCGGTGGGCTCCACGCAGACTACACCGATTGACGTTCGCATCGTTTCGGCAACGCATCGTAACCTCGACCAAATGCGCGCTGATCGGTCGTTCCGAGAGGACTTGTTTTATCGCTTGAACGTGGTCGCGCTGAAGCTTCCAGCACTCGCCGAGCGGCGTGAAGACATCCCGCTCTTGGTCAATCATTTCCTGAAGAAAATCGCCACGCGCTACCGCAAACCGGTGCCGTCTGTTGCGCCCGACGCGATGGCAGCGATGGTCGCTGCGCCGTGGCCGGGCAACGTGCGCCAGCTTGAGAACTTGCTCGAGCAAGCCGTTGCTTTGTCGACGACCAACGTGATTCCGCTCTCGCTCATTCGTTCGGGCCTGGATGATGCGCAAGCGCCGCTGGTGTCGTTCGAAACCGCGCGTAAGTCGTTCGAGCGGGATTACTTGGTACGCATTTTGAAGTTGACCGCAGGCAACGCAGCGCAAGCGGCACAGCTCGCTGGGCGCAACCGAACGGAGTTCTACAAGCTCCTGCAGCGCCATAACCTTGAACCGTCGATGTTTAAAGAAGAAGCGGAATTGGCCGCGAACGGCGGCGCAAAAAACTAACCTCTCGCGATGAACATTCAATTCAAAGTGCTGCGCGAAGCAGCCCGGGCCAACTTGCCCGCGTACGCCACGTCGGGCTCGGCTGGGCTTGATTTGCGAGCCTGCATCGATGCACCGATCGACTTGTTGCCCGGCGCGACCACACTGATTCCCACGGGCATCGCGATACACATTGCAGACGCCGGTTTCGCGGCACTGATCTTGCCGCGCTCGGGTTTGGGGCACAAGCACGGCATCGTGCTCGGTAATTTGGTTGGCTTGATCGACAGTGATTACCAAGGCGAGCTCATGGTGAGCTGTTGGAATCGTGGGCAAACGGCCTTTACCATTGCGCCGCTGGCGCGCATCGCGCAGCTGGTGATCGTGCCCGTACAGCAGGTTGGATTTACCGAAGTTGCAGAGTTTGGTGATAGCGCGCGAGGCACTGGCGGCTTTGGTAGCACCGGTCGCGGATAAATCGTGGTGCCACACAAACGAGCCCGCGTCATCTGTCTGGGCGTCGCAACGCTCGATCAGATTTTCCGAGTTGACACCATTCCCGAAGCGCCCGCGAAATTTCGCGCGAGCGAGTTCATTGTCACTGGCGGAGGCATGGCGGCCAACGCCGCTGTAACCGTGCAGCGCATGGGTGGCGTCGCCCAGTATTGGGGACGGGTGGGCGACGATGATGTGGGCGATCAAATCGTTCGTCTTTTAGCTCGCGAGCAGGTCGACGTGACGCATGTTCATCGCCTAATCGGCGCCCGCTCAAAAACCGCCGCCATTCTGGTTGACAAACGCGGCGAGCGCTTGGTGTGCAGCGCGCCAGCACAGGGCTATCCGCCAGACACCACGTGGCTCCCGCTTGATGAAATCGCCACGGTTGATGCCGTGCTCGCTGATTCGCGCTGGAAACCCGGTGCAATCGCTCTCTTTGACGCCGCCCATCATTACGGCAAACCCAGCGTCTTTGACGGCGACGGCGGCTCGCCCGACGAAGTGTTGAGCGTTGCCGCGCACGCCTCGCATCCCGTGTTCAGCGAACCCATGTTTCGCAGCTTCCAGCTCGGCGAGCCAGCAGTGGCGTTGCCCAAAGTTTTCAAAGCGGGGCGCAACACACTCTGCGGTGTCACCCTCGGTGAGCGCGGCGTAAAGTGGTTTGACGGCGCGACGCTGCATCACACGCCCGCGCTGCCAGTCGCGGCGGTCGACACGCTGGCTGCGGGCGACACATGGCACGGCGCGCTCGCCCTCGCCCTCGGCGAGCAATTGCCCGCCGACCAAGCCATTGCATTCGCCTCCAAAGTGGCCGCCATCAAATGTGCGCGCTTCGGGGGACGGGTGGGTATTCCCACGCGAGCGGAATTTGATGAGTTCATCATCTAGCGCGACCAAGCTCGGTCTCCGTCGCCCACCCGTTTAGAGAACCTGCTCTCTTTTGTGAATTTTCGTACACAAGGCTTGAACTTTTGGCGAATCGTCGCATCTTAATCTCATGACAGTTCAGTGCCGCAGTTGATCCCTCGGCAACGGCGCTGGTGTCCTCCCAGAGCGGGTTTCCCCCGATCCGCTCGTGGTGACGTTCAGGGCGATGCTGTGCTTCCTCAAAAGAGCCTCATCGCCCTTTTTTCTTTTGCGCGTTGAGGACGGATGTAGGAGCGGCTCGCCGCGAAATGCGCCGTTTGATTACCTCGCGCCGGTAGCGCTGGTAGTGCCGTCTGAGATTTTTTGCCACCGATTTCACTGATTTCACAGATTTCGTCGGCGCTCTCCACGGAAAATCTGTGTTCATCTGTGAAATCGGTGGCTAAAAAGAACGAGATTTCGTTTCCACTGGAATCTTCGCGGCAGGCCGCTCCTACAGGCTTGCACCACTCTGTTTTAGTACGCGCTGAACCAGTTCGGCTCGTCATCGTCTAATATCGCAATTGCGCGGTCAATCGCGCTTGTTTTGTGTTGTTCTACGCTAGGAAAAACCATGAACTCAGTGGCTCAAAAATTCGTCTGGATTGGCGCGGGTGCGGTGATGGGGATTGCCCTGTCGGTCGCGCTGACGGTTGACGCCAGCCGCGATGCGAAATCAACCATTCCGGTCGACGAATTGCGCACGTTTTCTGAGGTTTACGCACGCATCAAAAACGATTACGTGGTGCCGGTTGACGACAAAAAACTCATCGAGCAAGCCATCGGCGGCATGGTCAGTGGCCTCGATCCGCATTCGAATTTCTTGGATGAGCAAGCGTTCAAAGACATGCGCACCACCACCACCGGAAAATTCGGTGGCATCGGTATTGAGATCGGCACGGAAGACGGCTACATCAAAGTGGTCTCGCCCATCGACGACACGCCTGCAACCCGAGCTGGCATTCGCGCTGGTGATTTGATTACTCGCGTTGATGGCGATTCCACGCGTGGGCTGACCACGAGCAAGGCGGTCGAAAAAATGCGCGGCACGCCGGGCACCAAAGTTCGCTTAGAGATTTATCGTAAAGACGAACGCTCAACAATCACGCACACGATCACTCGCGAGCAAATTAAGCTGCAAGCCGTGAAAGCCAAGCTCATCGAGCCGGGCTATTCATACGTTCGCGTTCGTACGTTTAACGAGCTGACCGTGGCCGATGTGGTGAAGGCGCTCAGCGAACACAACGCGCAGGCACCGCTCAAAGGCGTTGTGCTTGATCTTCGAAACAACCCTGGCGGCCTGCTCGATGCGTCGGTCGGTTTGTCGGCGCTCTTTTTGCCGAAGGATGCACTCGTGGTTTACACCGAAGGCCGCATGGATGGCACACGCCAGCGCTTCACGGCAGCCAAGGAGTTTTATGCACGGCGCGGCCCCGATGTCGTCTCGAACGCCCCAGAGATTTTGAAAACAGTGCCACTGGTTGTGTTGACCAATGGCGGTTCGGCATCAGCCTCTGAAATCGTGGCCGGCGCACTGCAAGATCACAAGCGCGCCACGGTGATGGGCACCACCACGTTTGGCAAAGGCTCCGTGCAAAACATCATTCCGCTGTCGGCGACCACGGGTGTCAAGCTCACCACATCGCGCTACTTCACACCCAACGGCCGCTCGATTCAGGGCACGGGCATTGAAACGGATATCTTGATCGACCAGCTCACCTTTGACGGCGTCGTCGCACCGAAAACACAGCGTGAAAAGGATCTTTCGCGTCACCTCGTTGGCAAAGACGAAAAAGCTGAAGCCGAACCAACCGAAGATTTGACCGAAGAAGCCCAAGAAGCCAAGCTCACCAAAGCCCGCGAAGACGCCAAAAAGCTCAAAGGCTTCGATTGGGGCAACGAAAAGGATTTCCTCTACGCCCAAGCCATCAACCAGATCAAAGGTCTGCCCGTGGTTCGCTCAACGATTGAAGCCAATTCAACGGCGGCAGCTGTAAACGCATCGACGACCGCCTTGCCCGACGTATCGACCGCCAAGCCTAGCGGCGCTGCCAAACCCGTTGCTAAGAAGGATTCGGCTGTGGTAAAGCCGTAGTGCTGTGATCTCCCTCTCCCGTCGGCGGGAGAGGGTTGGGGTGAGGGTGGTTCGCATTCCGCGCCATTGAAATTTCGTCGTAGCGCTGCACCCTCATCCCCAGCCCCTCTCCCGCCTGCAGGAGAAGGGAGCGCGGTGGCTTGAAGAAGGCCAGCCCGCGCTCGCGGATGCACACTCAATCCTTACCATGAACGACCAAGACCTCCTACGTTACTCACGCCATATCCTGCTTGAATCGTGGGACGTTACTGGGCAAACACGCGTTAACGCGGCGCATGCGCTCATTATTGGCGCAGGCGGTTTGGGTTGCCCAACAGCGATGTATTTGGCTTCGGCGGGCGTCGGCACGATCACCATCGCCGATCATGATCGAGTTGATCTCACCAATCTGCAGCGCCAGATTGGTCATACCACTGAATCGGTAGGCGAGCTCAAGGTTGATTCTTTGGCGCGCACGCTGGCTGCCATCAACCCAACGACCAACGTGAACCGCATTGCGGCAAAGCTCACGGGCGCTGCGCTCGTTGATGCTGTCAAAGCCGCCGACATCGTGCTCGATTGCACTGATTTGTTCGCTACGCGCCACGCCATCAATCGCGCTTGCTTTGCCGCCAAAAAACCGCTTGTCTCAGGCGCGGCCATTGGCTTCGACGGTCAAATCAGCGTGTTTGATCCGCGCAATGCAGCATCGCCCTGCTACCACTGCATCTATCCCGAATCGGATTCATTCGAAGAAACACGTTGTGCCGAAATGGGCGTATTCGCGCCACTCGTGGGCATCGTCGGTAGCTTGCAAGCCGCCGAAGCATTGAAGATTTTGTCGCAACTCGAAGCCGGCGAATCGCTGTGTGGGCGACTGCTCACTATCGATGCGAAGACTATGGACATTACGACGCTGCGACTCAACCGTGATCCGGGCTGTCGGGTGTGCGGTGCAAATCACTGACGTTAAGAACCGCTCATTCAGTAGCTTTTTTCGCGAACGCCCCATAAATGAGACCTCTGCACAACTACCTTATCCGTCATTCCCGCGAAGGCGGGAATCCATGGTCGCTGAAGAGTCATGTTCCAAGTGATTGATTTTGCTCAACTCACCATAGATTCCCGCCTGCGCGGGAAT
>JAAFHR010000421.1 GCA_013298455.1 Betaproteobacteria bacterium
CGAGCGCTTTACCGAGCAGCCGATTAACGTGACCTCCGTTGCTGGCCTTGAGCCCAAATCGCCGCCACCCCCAATGGGCGGCGGATTCGGCGGCGGTGGCAGCAGCTACGGCAATCGTGGCGGCGGTGGCGGCTTCGGCGGCCGCAGCGGTGGCGGTTATGGTGAGCGCAGCGGCGGATTTGGTGGACAACGTGACCGTTCGTTCGGCGGTGCTCGTTCGTCGGATCGCTTTGCGCCCCAGGGCGACCGATTTGCTCCGCAGAGTGACCGCTTCGCCCCTCAGGGCGACCGTTTCGCGCCACGTGCCGATGCGCAATTTGCGCCGCGTCGCGATGATCGCTTTGCACCTCGCCAAGACAACTTCACGGCGCCATCAGCCGCGCCTGTTGGCGGTGCACCCGCTCACGAGCGCGCTGATTTCGGTCGTGGTGGAAACTTTGAGCGTGCGCCCCGTGCGTTTGCTGATCGTGCCCCGAGAGATTTCAACGGTGGTGCACCGCGCTCGTTTGGCGACCGTGCGCCGCGTGAGTTTGGCAATCGCGCCCCGCGCGATTTCAACGGCGGCGCCCCGCGCGATTTCAATGGCGGTGCTCCGCGTGATTCTGGCTTCGGCGCTCCGCGAGATTTCGGTGATCGTGCGCCGCGTCCGTTTGCAGACCGCGCACCCCGCCCATTTGGTGGCGACGCGCATCGCAGCGAGCGTACATTCGCGCCGCGCGGTGATCGTTTCGCGTCGGATCGTGGTCCGGATCGTGGTTCGGATCGCGGCGCTGATCGCGCAGCGCAGCCAAGCCAAACAGGCTACGCAGCTCGCGGCGACCGTCTCGAGCGCAGCTTGCAACGCGAGCCGTTTGCAACTGATTCGTCGTCCGATTTCGGCGGCGGCTCAACGTTCAAGCGCCCCGCTCGCAGCCACGATGATCGCGCCCCGTTCGCTCATCAAGCCCGCGCAGAGCGTCGTCCCGGCAAGCCAGCAGGCCCCGCGATTACGCCCCCCGCCGAGGGCGGTAACCGCGCTCAACGCCGCGCGGCCTTGCAAGCTGAATACGCAGCGCGTGCAGCATCACAGGGTGCGGAGTAGTATCAACTTTTCTAGCGAATGCAATGTAAATGCTGGGCTTAGCGAGATTTCTAGCTGATTTTGAAAAACAGAGAAGATTCGATAAACCCCATATTTTGCATGGCAATAAGCCGATAAGTTGAGAGATATTCGCACCAGAAAAAGGCCAACATTGCGTTGGCCTTTTTTACATCTGAAATCTGCGTTTCTCTGGCTACGCGGCGCGATTTACCGCGTAAGAGCAAAGATCGAGCATCCAGCGCTTGGCAGTGGATTCGGGCAAGTGCGCGATTTGCCGTGCGGCCGCTTGTGATTGCGCTTCGGCGCGCTTCATGCTGGCGTCTAACGCGCCGCAGGCTTCAAGCGCAGCGAGCACTTCGGGGAGCCGTTCATGATGATGTTCAATGCGGTTTTCGGCGATGATTTGCTTCAACATCGCCTTGGTTTCGGGTGTGCCGCGTTCGAGCGCGATGATGATCGGCAGCGTGAGTTTGCCCTCAGCCAGATCGTCGCCCAAGCTTTTCCCCAGCGATTCTGCGTCGCCTCGGTAATCGAGCACATCATCGGCGATCTGAAACGCCACGCCCAGGCGTCGCGAAAACTCCGCCATGTTTTTTTCGGTCGCGGCGTCAGCGCCTGCGGCAATCGCGCCGAGCGCACCGGCGGCTTCGAAGAGTTTCGCCGTTTTCGCCTCGATCACCTGCATGTAATCGGCTTCGGTCAAATCGAGGTTTCCCAGCGCCATGAGTTGCATCACTTCGCCCTCGGCGATGCGATTAGTCGCCTCGGATAAAAGTTCGAGAACATGCATGTTTTCGCTCGAAACCATCACCTGAAACGCCCGACTGTAGAGAAAATCTCCAACCAAAACGCTTGCAGCGTTACCAAATTCCGCATTGGCGGTCGCTCTGCCTCGGCGCAGATCGGATTCGTCGACAACGTCGTCATGCAGCAGGGTTGCCGTGTGAATGAGCTCGACGGTGGCCGCCAAATCCACGCAAAGTGGGCTTTTGGCATCACTTCCGAGCGCTTGTGCGGTCAAAAAAACGAGCACTGGACGTAAGCGCTTGCCACCCGCAGAAACAATGTATTCCGAGATTGATCGAATTAACGTCACTTCGGAATCGAGGGTCGCCTTGAGTCGGGCGTCGAGCCGTGCTAATTCGTCGGCGAGGTGGTGTTTCAGGCCATCGCCCGTTCGAGAATTGCCACTGGTCATGCAGAGAATTCTAGGCGAGACGCGCCACGCAATGTGTGACGTTATGGAAAAGGTGCAAACCAGCGAAAAGCGGGCTATAATATTGGGCTCTGCGGAGTGAATCTACTCCGTTGAAATCCCTAACAAAATAAGGTTTTGTCAACAATGTATGCGGTCATAAAAACCGGCGGCAAGCAGTATCGCGTGTCAGCTGGCGAAAAACTAAAAGTAGAACAGATACCTGCAGACATTGGCGCAACCATCAGCTTCAATGAAGTGCTCGCCGTTGGCGCGGGCGCGGATTTGGTGTTCGGTACGCCTCTGGTCTCTGGTGCAAAGGTCGACGTCACAGTCGTCGATCACGGTCGTGGTGAAAAGGTTCGCATTTTCAAAATGCGTCGCCGTAAGCACTACCAGCGTCATGGCGGTCACCGTCAAAACTTCACCGAGGTCTTCATCTCGGCGATCTACGGTGCCAATGGCGCCCAAATCGCTAAAGCCGATGCCCCAGTGATCAGCGCGCCTGTGGCTCAAGCCGCAGCAGCCGTTGCTGCTACCGCCGCGGTTGCGGCCACGGTAGCCCCTGCCAAGCGCACCGCGAAAGTTCGCGGCAAAGCCAAAGACGGTAGCGACGACATTGAATTGATCGAAGGCGTGGGCCCGAAGATCGCAGGTCTGCTGCGTGACGCGAATCTCGGCACTTTTGATGCAATTTCTAAAGCATCGATCGATCAGCTCAAAGCCGCGCTCGAAGCCGGTGGCAGCAAATTCAACATCGCCAAACCCGACACCTGGGCCGAGCAAGCAGCGCTTGCAGCCAAGGGTGATTGGGCAGCGTTCGACAAGCTCACCGAAGAGCTCGTCGGCGGCGTGCGTAAATAAGCTTAGGAGCAAAGCACCATGGCACAAAAGAAAGGCGGCGGCTCTACGCGCAACGGTCGTGATTCAGAATCGAAACGTCTGGGCGTTAAGTCCTACGGCGGCGAGCTGATTAACGCGGGCACGATCATCATTCGTCAACGCGGCACGACCATTCACCCCGGCGTGAACGTCGGCATGGGTAAAGATCACACGTTGTTCGCAACGGTGACCGGCACCGTGCAGTTCATCACCCGTGGCGAAAAAAATCGCAAATACGCAACGGTCATTCCGATGGCGGCAGCGGCTGAGTAA
>JAAFHR010000420.1 GCA_013298455.1 Betaproteobacteria bacterium
CAATAACTTTCCAACAACACCGGTGCTCAACGGATACGTTGACAACTGCCATCTCGTTAAGCGCTCACCTGATGACGGCAGCGCAGTCCCCGCCAACGCCCTACTGACTGATCCTGCGTGTCGCATCGTCGATGCCGGCACACGATGCCAGGGCGAGTCGGTAGGGGTGTTTTCTGGGACTTGCTACAACCGCGAAATCGTTTACGACTGCGGCCGCGATGTGCCGGTCCCACCCGGCATGCTGGAAGCGCCCACGGTGACCTTAGATCAGAGTTGTAGCGGAGGCACGCTTCGCTGCTTGGGCACCGATTGTCATGCACCAGCGCCGGAGGCGAATCCCAATTTCGCGATGATGGCTGCCGCTGGCGAAATTGTCTCGGCAGTCAACCAACATACGGTGTGCGAGGAGACGGGCAATCCACCTGCGTCCGACTCCGAGCCATGTACACCCACGGTTTTCGGTGGGAAAAAACGCACCTGTTCGTTCCCAGTCACCTCCGAGGGCGGCATCGGTCAACATTGTTGTCGACAGGGCGAGAAAGCCGCAGCTGGCGTCAACATGCTCAAGTGGGTCACCATGCTCAAACTGGCGTGGAAACTGAAGGAGTCCCAGTTCGTAATGAACACCATGCGACAGGTAGGCGGAACAACTGGACTGTCAACCGCTTACGAGTCCATTGGTTCATCGGCGAGTTCGATCTCCGCAGCAACAACCCAATGGTTCACTGATGCTTTCCAATCAATCGCCGGAAGTTTTGGCTGGTCTGCGCCTGCAGGTGCGGCAGCGCTTCCGGCCGCAACGCCACAGGTCGCGAACGTGGCCATCGAGGGGGCTGCGCAAGGGCTCTCTCAATTCAATCCATTTACGATCATTGAAGAGAAGATTCGCTCGTTTGCGACGGACGCACTAACGCAAGTGTTCGCCGCTTCAGGCTCTGCAAATGCGTCAGCTTTAGCGAATCAAACGGTTAACGTCGTCCAGAACGTTTTGTTCTGGTACTCCGTTGCACAATTGGTCGGCAACCTAATTTATGACTGTGACAAAGAAGAGCTATCAACCGGGATGGAACGCAAATCCGGTAACTGTCATTACCTCGGTCAGCGAACCAAGCGGCGAGACTTGGGTGTTATTGCCGTTCGCGAGCGCGTGTATTGCTGCTACGCAAGTCCTCTGGCTCGCATCATCATGGAAAACATTCGTAATAGCCCTTCAGGTGCCGGTCTCGACGTACGCAGCAACGATGGCACTCGCTTGCTCTACGGGCAGTCCTTGTTCGGTGGGTGGGGCTCATTGGAGGCTCCGAAGTGCGCGGGGCTCACACCAGAGGAGCTGGGATTGGTCGACTGGGGGAAGGTTGATCTGACCGAGTGGCTTGAAACGTTAAGACTCGCTGGCCTGTCACCGAATACCGAACAAGGATTTAACAAGAAGTTTGGTCTGCGTGCCAATCGTACAGATACGATGTTTAACCCTGGGCGCTTAGATAAAGACAACCCAACGCCCAACGGCCCCATGTCACCCGAGGTTGCTCAGCCAGGGCCGCACGGCCCACTCGATCGCGTCCAGCAAACTCAGCAATGGTGGGATCGCTTTGGCGCAAAGATGGTGACCGAAACCGATAACCTCGCAAGCCAGCCGGTTTGCTATTCGAACCCTCAACATATCGCCTGGTATGCTGCCCCCCCCCTGACGCCACAAGATGTCATTCGGCGTACGGGTGGCACCGCCGCGATCATCCCGTGCGGTGAGGGATGCCTGGAAGTGACACTGGGTAGCGACACTAACAACAACTTAAGCGATAGTTGCACTCGCGTGTTCCCCCAAACGCAAGGCTTTTACATCGAGCGTCCCGACCTGATTCAATCAGCCATCATCACGCAAGGAAACTGGGATGATCACACCCAGGTAACGCTCAACGGTTCGCCCGTGTTCACCTCATCAGGTTGGTACAGTGCTCCGCCGAACGGGAGCGGTACTTGTGACCTTGGCAAATCATGGCGTCTGAATTCATTGTCGCCGGTGTTTCAACATCCTTTGATTCACAACCCGGCGTACGAGACAGGCATCGATGTCACTCCCTACTTTAAGGCCGGCGGTGAGGTCATCGCAAACACGAAGGTCATCGTGGGCGGTGGCGGCGAGAGTTTCTTTAGACTTCGCATTTTGTACGGGCTCACCTCACTGCCACCCGGTGGCCAGACCACTTGTTACAACCCTGACGGAACGGAAACGACGAGACCATGACAACGACTTCAATCCCTACCCAACCAGCTCGCTCCGAAGCGCTGACACGCCATATCGGTGCGTTGATCGCCGCGCTCACTGCAATATCTTTGGGAGGTTGCGCCGGGATACCCCAACAAGTTGAAACCATTGGAACGAGCGCATCGGGACGCCCGATGCAAGTTGGACGGCACGCGGCAAACAACCACAGTGACCTAAGCTACAGCATGTACAACGGCAGGACTCGGACACTTCAAGGCCAGAAGGTGCCATACATTGCGGATGCCCTGTTTGATTACCCAGCCTATATGGTTGCGTGGTACATCGAGAATGTAGGTGCGACTGCTGGTAGTGTCGGACAAGTGATGAACGCACCGCGCTCGTGGCAAGGCGACTCGCTACGCTTTTTCGCGGGTACTGACGCAGTGCTAAAGCTACTTGGTTTCGGCGGTGCTGCGTCAATGGGATGGGGTCAGATCGGCGTTAGCTTTCTGTTCTCTGGAATGAGCGAGGAGAGTACATACCGGGATCGAGGCATGCTCGCCGCACGAGAAATAGCCGGTTCCACACTCACATTGCTACGCACTCGCGCGGCGCTCAGCTCGAATGAGTCAGAAGAGCAGAGCAGACTTTCGACGCTTGATCAGATCGTAGAGAACGCAAGAAAGAATGTAGTTACGTCCGCCTCCGCCCAAATGGTTCGATATGAGGCACCGCCACCGTTCAACAGCGTCGTTAGGGTAGAACTACCCTTGGCTTCGACCACACCTCTGCCTGGAATCCCCAGGTACCACGGTTCGGCCTACATTTGGTCTAAGAATGCGCTTGAGGCTCGCTCTTGGCCCCTCGCCGCTGTCCCCCGTCACCCTCTTCACCGCCTCCAGCCACAAGGGACAGTTGAGACGATCGCCTTTCGAGACATCGCTTACCACCCACGTAACGATGGGATCAAATCGCCCAAGGAGCTCTACGAGCGCGTTGTTTCACACGCGCTCACGGAAGACTGGTACGTGCTCTACACCGAAACTGATCCGGTCGACAATGTGCGAAAAGTTTTCGTGCAGCAACACCGAAAGGATCGTGCAACGGCTCGTGTCGTGAAGTTCGACATACCGGCATCACCGTTTAAGTAGTGGGCTTCCAGCCCCGCAAAAACAAGCCGAACAATCGTTCGTGGTTGCCTGTAAACTTTGCAAGCGCTGCGTCG
>JAAFHR010000422.1 GCA_013298455.1 Betaproteobacteria bacterium
CCACCACGCGCCCTTCGGAAATGAAATAGATGTAGTCAACAATTTTCAGTGATTCGGCGATGTCGTGGGTGACCAAAATCGAGGTCATGCCGAGGGCATCATTGAGCTTTCGAATCATTTGCCCAACCACCGACAGCGAGATCGGATCGAGCCCCGCAAACGGTTCATCGTAGAGGACGAGCGAGGGGTCGAGCGCGATCGTTCTGGCAAGCGCCACGCGCCGCGCCATGCCGCCCGAGAGCTCGCTCGGGCGAAGCTGCGCAGCGCCACGCAGCCCCACGGCATTGAGTTTCAAAAGCACCAAATCATCGATCACCGCTTCGGGTAAATCGGTGTGCTCGCGCATCGGAAACGCGATGTTTTCAAACACCGTCATGTCGGTGAACAACGCGCCGAATTGAAAGAGCATGCCGAGTTTTCGGCGATGCGCAAAAAGCTCATCGCGGCTCATTTGCGTAACGTCACGACCTTCGACCAGCACCTGCCCGCTGCTTGCTGCATGTTGCCCGCAGAGCAATCGCAAAATCGTCGTTTTGCCGCAACCGGAGCCGCCCATCACGGCGACCAATTTGCCGCGCGGCACAGCCAAGCTCACGCCCGAGAGGATTTGCCGATCTCGCGTGTAGCCGAAGCTCACATCCCGCAGCTCGATGTGAGGCGAGGCGGCGGATTCGCTGGCGGCGGTGGAATGAATGATTCGCTCGGAAGCGGGCGCTGGGTGCATTGGAGGGATTCTATCGGGCGGCGGCGCGGGCAAACTGAGTGGGGCGTTAACTTGCTATGGCGGAGCGGTTCGCACCCACACATCAATACGCTGTCTTTTGACGCAGATTTCCGCAGATTGGGGCGCGAATTCGCGCATATTTTCTTGAACCGAGAAAAGGCTCTTGACACCACTTTCCCTCGAAAAATCTGCGTCAATCCGTGAGAAATCTGCGTCAAAGAAATATGGGAAAAGACCGTCGTTTCATCCGGTCAACGGCTTTTTAGCCAATCGTCATTAAGCATATAGGCTAGCAAGCAATATAGTGAGTTTTCCATAAAACGTAAAGCACCTTTGAGCCCCATATTTTTTAAGGCATTGAGCAAAAAAGCTGTTTATCGCTTCGATTTAAGCGATTCTGCGAGTTCGTAGAGCGCCTCTCGGGGCTCCCCGGTGAGTTTGGCTGTGAGTTTGGCAGCCTTGGCGGGCGGAAGTTCTTCGAGAAGCGTCATTAAAAGCTGTTTGGCATCGAGCGAGCTTTTCGGCTTTTCGCTGATCCCCCTTTCAATCGCGAGCACAAACTCGCCGCGCATCTTGTCGGCGTGCTCTGCCACCCAACGGGTCAAATCGCCCGCCGCGACCACGCTGATCGATTCGAACTTTTTGGTCAGTTCGCGCGCGATCAAGACGCGCCGAGCGGCACTTAATCCATCTGCTAACAGCAGCAGCGTTTTCTCCACGCGATGCGGCGACTCGAAAAACACCACCGTCTCGGGGCGCTCGGCGGCATCAGCGATCCACGTGGTTAGTGCCGCGCCATGGTTGGGCGCGAATCCAAGAAACACAAACGCCGTGTCAGAAAAGCCTGAAACCGACAGCGCTGCCGTCACCGCAGACACGCCCGGCACTGGCACCACGGCGAAGCCGGCGCTTCGAACGGCGTCGACCAACCGCGCACCGGGATCGCTCACTGCGGGCGTTCCGGCGTCGCTGGCGTAAGCAACGGCCTCGCCCGCAGCGATCCGCGCGATCACGCTCGCGCTGGCTTCGCGCTCGTTGTGTTCGCGCACCGACACCAAATGCGGTGGCTCGATGCCAAGCAAACGCAACAAATCTCTCGTCACCCGCGTATCTTCGCAGGCGATGCACGCCACACCGCGAAACACGTTCAACGCTCGCGCCGTGATGTCGCCCAGGTTCCCCAAGGGCGTTGCGACTACATATAATCCGGCCTCCAAAGGGGCGTCTGTGGTCATGCGTATTTTTCTTTCGGCTTGGCTTTCGAGGGATGTCCGGCATCGCGGCGTAAACGCGGCGAGCCGAGGGTGGATGTTAGTGCGCACAGCGCTTCAACCGTTGCGCGGTTTACGGCAAACTGTTTGTTCTGCCGGTGTGCTCAGCACGTGCTGGTTCGGCGTGGCGCAGGGGGAAACGATGTCGAAATCGCTCGCCTCGCTACAACCTGCGAAAGCCGCCGCTGAATTCAACGTGGTGGTGCTGCTCCCTAGCGACAACCCGCTCCTGCGACGTGCCGCGCAGGCAGTGCGCGATGGCATTCGCGCTTCAGCTGCGCTCTCGGCCGCCAACGGTGCGCCGAGCAGCGCGCCGCGCGCAAAAACCAATTGGATCGATTGTGCGTACGGCACTGATGCGGTCGTGGCTGCCTATCAGCGCTGCGTGACCGAGGCGACCGATTGGGTCATCGGTCCGCTGGGGCGCAGCGAAGTGACGGCGCTCAGCAACGCGACGTTAGCGCTCGTGAAGCCGACGCTGCTGCTGTCGCCGCTCGGAGCAACGCCCAAGGCGCCCTTTGCGGTGTTGTCCCCAGACCTCGAATCCGAGGTCGAGGCGATCGTTCGGCAGGCGGGTGACGACGCGTGTCGTAAGCCGCTGCTGATCGAATCAGCAGGCAGCATTGCGTCGCGAGTGAGTGTGGCGATCAGCGCAGCGTGGCGCGCCCAATCGGCCATCGTTTTGGCGAGCTACGAAATGACTGCGCGAGATCGTTGGCAGCGTGCGGCCGAGGGCTGGCGGAAAAGCGGTATCGACTGCGTGCTCTTCGCGGGGAGCGGCGCAACGCTTTTGGAGCTGCGGCCATTTCTTCGAGACATCACGATCTACGCGACGAGCGCGAGCTTTGAGGTCGCGCTCGATCGAACCTCGGACTGGACCGGCGTTCGGATGGCAGACGCGCCTTTGGTGATTGATGGCGACAGCGAAACCTTTGCGCCGCTCAAAACACCCGACTCGCTGTCGCCGACCTTAGTGCGCTTGTTCGCCTTGGGTGTGGATGCGGCGCAGCTTGTCCTGCTGAGCAAAGACGGGGAACTTCCCGCACAGCACGATGGCGCGTTGGGTGGTTTGAAGCTGCAGGATTCGCAATATCGCCGAACGCCGATTATCGCCGAGTTTCGTGGTTACACGCCCATTCGGCTTAGCCGTTAACGGCGTCTAGCGCTGATGAATTCGCTCGGAGACGCGTTTGAAGATCGAGCGCTCGACTATCTCACCGCGCAGGGCTTGAAGCTCGTTGCGCGCAATTGGCAATGCCGCTTTGGTGAGATCGATTTGGTGATGCAAGACGGCGCGACGCTGGTGTTTGTTGAGGTACGCAAACGCGGCAACACGCGTTTTGGTGGGGCTGCTGCCAGCATCACGGGCGCAAAACTTGAGAAGCTCAGTGCGAGCGCAGCGGTGTACCTTTCGACACTCAAGGCTGTG
>JAAFHR010000423.1 GCA_013298455.1 Betaproteobacteria bacterium
CTTAAGTAAGCGATCGTTGTCCATTAACGTAATCAGAAAGAGGTCAATGTCATGAATATCGGCATGACTCTGGTCCTTCAAGCGATCGGCTTTTTCATATTCTTGTATGTCACGGTCAAATTCGTGCTTCCGCCGTTGGCTGAAGCTATCGAATCACGTCGTCGTACGATTGCTGACGGCTTGGCCGAAGCCGAAAAAGGCAAAGCATCGCTCGCTACTGCGCAGAAGGAAGTTGACAAGTTGATTGCTGAGGCGAAAGCCAAAGCCGCTGACATCATCGCCCAAGGCGAAAAGCAGCGCAATGCAACGATTGAAGCTTCAAAAGGCGAAGCGAAAACAGCAGGAGAGCGCGAAAAAGCGTCCGCCGCCGCTGAAATCGCCCAGCTCTCAGTGAAAGCCAAAGAAGAATTGCGTGATCGCGTGGCCGAATTGGCCGTGGCGGGTGCGCAAAAGATTCTTAAGCGCGAAATCAATCCACAAGTCCACAGCGATTTGTTGGGTCAATTGAAAGCTGAGCTGTAATCATGGCTGAACTCGCGACCATCGCTCGTCCGTACGCTGAAGCGGCGTTTGCTTTAGCGCGCGACAACAAAGCGCTGCCGCAGTGGGCGGAAACGCTCGCGCTGCTCTCGGGCGTCGCCTCTGATGCGAAAGTGTCTGCGGCGGTCGACAACCCGAAGCTCTCGGTTGTGCAAAAGCAATCGATGTTTGCAACGGTGTGTGGCGACAAATTGAGTGGTGACACGGCGAGCTTCGTGAGAGTGTTGCTCGACGCTGATCGCGTGAAGTTGTTGCCGCAAATCAACGAGCACTTCCAGTCGCTCAAACGTAACGCCGAAAACGTCGCCCGCGCGACCATCGTTTCAGCGTTTCCGTTGACCGACGCACAGCGCGCTGATTTGAAAGCAGGCCTCGCCAAACGCTACGGCCGCGACATTGAAATCGTTGAGCAAACGGATAACAACCTGCTCGGCGGTGCCAAGATCATCGTCGGCGATCAAGTGATTGATCGCACGGTGATTGGGCAATTGAACAAGATGGAGCGCCAGATCAAATCGTAGAGATTGGTCGACGCGAAACGAAACTTACCGAATTAACGAACCTCCGGCTCTGGAGAAATTGCAATGAATTTGAATCCCTCTGAAATCAGCGAACTGATTAAAGCCAAGATCGCAAATCTGGATGTTGGCAGCGAAGTGCGGACCCAGGGCACGGTGGTCTCGGTGACCGACGGTATTTGCCGTGTGCATGGTCTGGCCGACGTGATGCAAGGCGAAATGCTGGAATTCCCCGGCAACACGTTTGGCCTCGCGTTGAACCTTGAGCGCGACTCGGTCGGCGCCGTGATTTTGGGCTCGTACGAGCACATCACCGAAGGCGACACCGTCAAGAGCACGGGCCGCATTTTGTCGGTGCCGGTCGGTCGAGAATTGATTGGCCGCGTGGTTAACGCGTTGGGCGAGCCGGTTGACGGCAAAGGCCCTATCAACGCCAAAGAATCAGACGTGATCGAAAAGGTTGCGCCTGGTGTGATCGCGCGTAAATCGGTGTCGCAGCCAGTGCAAACAGGTATCAAAGCGATTGACGCCATGGTGCCGGTCGGTCGTGGCCAACGCGAATTGATCATTGGTGATCGTCAAACCGGTAAGACGGCTGTTGCCATCGACGCGATCATTAATCAAAAAGGCAAAGACCTGATTTGCGTGTACGTCGCGATCGGTCAAAAAGCGTCCACCGTTGTTAACGTCGTCAAGAAGCTCGAAGAAGCTGGCGCGATGGCCTACACCATCGTCGTTGCTGCCACGGCCTCTGACTCGCCTGCAATGCAATACTTGTCAGCCTACGCAGGCTGCACGATGGGCGAATACTTCCGAGATCGCGGCGAAGATTCGTTGATCGTTTACGACGATTTGTCGAAGCAAGCCGTTGCGTATCGCCAGATTTCGTTGCTCCTTCGCCGTCCTCCAGGCCGTGAAGCGTTCCCCGGCGACGTGTTCTATCTCCACAGCCGCTTGCTTGAGCGCGCTGCTCGTGTGAACGAAGATTACGTTGAGAAATTCACCAAAGGTGCTGTCAAAGGCAAAACCGGTTCTCTCACCGCGCTGCCAGTGATCGAAACGCAAGCGGGCGACGTATCCGCATTCGTGCCGACCAACGTGATTTCGATTACTGACGGTCAGATATTCCTTGAGACCGATCTGTTTAACGCTGGTATCCGTCCCGCGATTAACGCCGGTATTTCGGTGTCTCGCGTGGGTGGTGCAGCACAAACCAAGATCATCAAAAAGCTCGGCGGCGGCGTGCGTTTGGCGCTCGCTCAGTACCGCGAACTCGCCGCGTTTGCGCAGTTTGCGTCTGACCTTGACGAAGCCACGCGTAAGCAGCTAGAGCGCGGTCGCCTCGTGACCGAACTCATGAAGCAAGCGCAGTACGCGCCGCTCTCCGTGTCGGAAATGGCATTCACCCTATTCGGCGTGAACAACGGTTTCTTCGACGACATCGAAATCAAGAAAGTGTTGCCCGCAGAAAAAGCGCTGCACAAATTCATGGCAACGAAGTACGTCGATTTAACGAAGCGTATCGAAGACACCAAAGATTTGTCGAAGGACGACGAAACCGCGCTCACCGCGGCGATGAAAGACTTCAAAGCCAACGGTTCGTTCTAATTTAGGCTGCCCGAAAGCAAATCATGGCTGGCTCAAAAGAGATTAGAACCAAGATCAAGAGTGTTCAAAACACTCGAAAGATCACCAAGGCGATGGAGATGGTCGCCGCATCCAAAATGCGCAAAGCGCAGGAACGGATGCGCGCGGCTCGTCCGTACGCCGATAAGGTTCGCAACATCGCGGCTCACATGGGCGCTGCGAACCCCGAGTACCGTCATCCGTTTCTCATCAAACGCGAGAAACAAGCCAACGCCGGCATGATCGTCGTCACAACCGACAAAGGGTTGTGCGGCGGCATGAACACCAACATCTTGCGTGCCGTGGTGGCCAAGTTTAAGGAGCTGGAAGCGGCGGGCACGAAGGTTCAGGTTACGGCCATCGGCACCAAAGGCTTTGGTTTCATGAACCGCTTCGGCGCGAAACTCTCGTCGCATGTTGTCGGCTTAGGTGACACGCCGCACCTTGAGAAGTTGATCGGTGCTGTGAAAGTGCAGCTCGACGCCTATGAAAAGGGCGAAGTCGATTCGGTTTACTTGGCCTACACCAAGTTCATCAATACGATGAAGCAAGAGCCGGTCGTGCAACAGCTCCTGCCATTGACACCGGACAAGCTTGAGCAATCGGCCGCCGAAAAAGCAGCCTATAGCTGGGATTACATCTACGAGCCTGATGCGAAAACGGTGGTTGACGAATTACTCGTTCGCTACGTCGAAGCGTTGGTGTATCAAGCCGTTGCGGAGAACTT
>JAAFHR010000424.1 GCA_013298455.1 Betaproteobacteria bacterium
CCCGCGCCTATTTGCATCACCTCAACAAAACAGGTGAAATTTTGGGCGCGATGCTCAACACGATTCACAATCTGCACTACTACTTGAATCTCGCCAAAGAGATGCGACAAGCGATTGAGCAAAAACGATTTGTTGCGTGGCGCGAGCAGTTTCATCGGGATCGCGCGAGGGGGACGTAGCGCGTTGGTTCCCCTCTCCCCCGGAGGGAGAGGGGCTAGGGGAGAGGGGGACGCGGGATCGGAAAGCAAACGTTTCGCTCCGAATCACCCGCCCCCTCTCCCCAACCCTCTCCCTCAAGGGGAGAGGGAGTCGCTTGCTGCGCGATCCTTGACTCAACTTCGAAAGCGCTGTTGTGCCGAGCATCGCAGCATTCCGCAACAACCGCTACTATCACCGTCGTGAACACCCTCGCCGAACCCTTCCAATCCAAACACAAAATTTCCTTTGTGCTGCACGGCGTTGCCGCAGCGCCGGGGATCGCGATTGCCCGGGCGCAGCTTGTTTCCAATGCCACGCTCGAAGTGGCGCATTACGACATTGCAGACACTCAGGTCGATGCTGAGTTAGCGCGTTTCGATAATGCGATTTTCGCCGTGCGAAACGAGTTCGAAGCACTCCATGAGCGCATGAAGGGCGACAATGCACCGGCGGACTTTGCGGCGTTTCTCGACGTGCACTGGATGATATTGACGGATGCGCAGCTCGCTAAGGAACCCAAGCGCATCATTGCGGAGCAGCGCTGTAACGCCGAGTGGGCGGTCACGCAGCAGATGAATACGCTCGTCGAACAATTCAGCCAGTTTGAAGACGCGTATTTGCGCGAGCGCTCGCACGACGTTGTGCAAGTGGTGGAGCGTATCGTCAAAGCTTTGATGGGGAAACCTTCAGCGCTGCCGATCACCAATCTAGCGCACGCGAGCGCTTTGGTGGCGCATGATCTATCGCCAGCCGATGTCATTCATTTCAAGGAAACGTCGTTTGCCGCGTTTGTCACGGATGCGGGTGGCGCAACGTCACACACCGCCATTGTGGCGCGCTCGTTGGGCATTCCGGCAGTGGTGGCGCTGCACAACGCCCGTTCGTTGGTACGTGAGGCCGAGCTTCTGATTGTTGACGGCGACAGCGGGCTGGTGATCGTCAATCCCGATGCGCATGTACTGGCCGAATACGAGCTCAAGCAAGAGACGCAAAAGCTTGAGCGTCAGAAACTCAAGCGTTTGGTGTCAACGCGTGCAGTCACCATCGATGGCACGGCCGTTGATCTCAACGCGAATATTGAATTGCCACACGATCTCAAAGGCTGTCTTGAGTTCGGTGCAGACGGCATCGGCTTGTTTCGCTCCGAGTTTTTGTTTTTGCACCGCGACGATTTACCGACTGAAGACGAGCAATTCGAGGCGTACAAAATCGTCGCCGAAGGAATGAAGGGCAATCCGGTCACGATTCGCACGTTTGACTTAGGTGCGGACAAACGGATGGCTGGGCTCGGTGATCGCCAGAGCGAGAACCCGGCGCTGGGCCTACGAGCCATTCGCTTGTGTTTGGCAGAGCCCAAGCTCTTCATGACGCAGCTTCGGGCCATTTTGCGAGCGAGCGCCTTTGGTCGTATCCGAATCCTGATTCCGATGATCGCCAATTCGCATGAGGTGCGACAAACGCTTGCCTTCATCGAGCGTGCGAAACTCGAACTCTCGGCACAGAAAATCGCTTTCGATCAAAGCATCCCCGTCGGCGCGATGATCGAAATTCCAGCAGCCGTGCTCTCGCTTCCTTACTTCGCTGAGCAGCTCGACTTCATGTCGATTGGCACGAACGATTTGATTCAATACACGCTAGCGATTGATCGTACCGATGATGCCGTGGCGCACATGTACGATTCGCTGCATCCATCGGTGTTGAAGCTCGTGGCTATGGCTATCAAAAGCGCCAATAAAGCGAACACGCCGATTGCCGTTTGTGGCGAGATGGCGGGCGAACTCCGCTTGACGCGCCTTCTGCTCGGATTCGGTTTGAGAAATTTTTCGATGCATCCAAAACAACTCTTAACGATCAAGCAGCGTATCTTGACCTCGAGCATCACGGATTGCGAAGCTGCCGCCAACAAGATTCTCAAAACCGATGATCCAGAAAAGATCAGCGCGGTGCTCGCCAAGCTAAACGCCTAGGTTCGTTTGTAGGAGCGGTTTCACCGCGAAAAACCGCTCCATACAAACGCGATTGAGATTGAGCTGATCGCGGTGGAACCGCTCCGGCAAGGTGTTCGATCCGTCACCGACCGAGTGTGTCCAACCAACGCTGCGTGTCTGCAGCCGTTCGGTGAATCAACACAGTGCGCCCAGCTTCATACTGCGCCAAAGCGGCTGGAAAACTACGACGATTGCGACCGTAGGATTTCAGCAGCCAGAGCAAAATTGAATCGCGACTGAGCTGCCTTGCCCACGTTTCCCGGTTGCCGTTGCAACACGGCTCTCCCGTTCGACTGCGGCGAAATGTTCGGCCGATGAGTTGCTTCGCTGTTGTGAGAAAACTGTAGTTGAGCCAGACAATTGTGTTCGCCCGTTCCCAAACGATATCGCGAACGACTGAGTAATTGCCGGAGACCACCCAGCCAGCTTGGGCGGTGTCACGCGCCACCAAAGCTCGAAACTCGCTGTCGGGAATCTCGATCCATCCGGGCGACCAATGCAGGTCATCGAGCTCGATCTGAGGAATACCAAGCTTCGTGGAAATTGCCCGCGCCAACGTCGATTTGCCAGACCCGGTGGAGCCGATGATCACGATTCTCTGCATCATTGAATTTTGCCAGTCAGCGACATTGCGTTATGCTTCTCAGATCGCCGATTTGAAGTAACAGCTTGCGGGCGAGGTGGATGACAGTGGAGCAAACTCGCCGTCGTCGCTAAAACGGCTAAAGCGACGTGCTTCGATCCCACGATGCACTTCGACACCCCAAGCCGATTCGACACCAGCCCGCATGCATCAACGCTTCGGGCTTTTTTATTGCTGCCGCTTATGGATGTCCCCGCTGATTCCGTTGGATTTGTTGCGCCAACCAAGCACTTTTTTGATCGCGCATTGCCGCTCTCATCAGGCGCCGTGTTGCATGACTTCGAGTTGATGGTCGAGACCTATGGCGAGCTTAATGCCGCGAAGAGTAACGCCGTGCTCGTATGCCACGCGCTCTCGGGGCATCATCATGTGGCGGGTTACTACCGCGATCAGATGAAATCCGAGGGTTGGTGGGAAAACTTGGTGGGGCCAGGTCGGCCGCTTGATACTCGCAAGTTCTTTGTGATTGGGCTCAATAATCTCGGCGGATGTCACGGCTCGACGGGTCCGCGATCGATCAATCCGGAAACAAAAAAGCCCTTCGGTAGCGACTTTCCAGTAGTCACCGTGCCCG
>JAAFHR010000425.1 GCA_013298455.1 Betaproteobacteria bacterium
AACCGGCGCTGATTTCGATACCGAGAGCTTTCAATTTGCGGGCGGCGCGCTGTGGATCGGCGATGAATTGGGCCCATGGCTCATCAAAACCGACATGAGCGGCAAGGTGCTCGCCGTGTTTGAAACCTTGATCGATGGCAAGCCCGCTCGCTCGCCCGATCACCCAGCGATCACGACGCCCGCAACGCCGACCGCCACCGTGGATTTCAACATTCGTCGTTCACGCGGCTATGAAGGCATGGCCGCATCGAAGGACGGCAAGAAGCTCTACGCGCTGCTCGAAGGCCCGGTGTGGGACGCCGCCGCGAAGGATTGGGAAAAGATCAACGACCGAGAATATCTGCGCGTGCTCGAATTTGATGTCGCGACGGAAAAATGGACCGGTCGCCATTGGAAATATGTGCTCGAAGCGAACGGCTTGGCCATCGGCGACTTCAACATGATCGATGAAACCACGGGCTTAATCATTGAGCGCGATAACGGCGAAGGCACGCCCGACAAAGCCTGCCCGGTGGTTAACGGCGCGATTGAGCGGCGCATCGATTGCTTCCACGATTTGCCAAAAATTAAGCGTGTTTACAAAATCGAAATGACCGAGGCGAACGTCGGGAACCCCGTTCGGAAAATTGGTTTTATTGATTTGCTCAACATCAACGATCCCAACAACTTAGCGCGCAAACCGAAGATCGGCGGCAAGCTGAGCTTCCCGTTTTTCACGATTGAAAACGTGGACATCGTTGACAACGATCACATCATCGTGGGCAACGACAACAACCTGCCGTTTTCATCGAGCCGCGAACCGAACAAGGCCGACGACAATGAGTTTGTGTTGTTGAAGGTAACGGAGTTGTTGCGCGCGAAGTAGCGCGTATCCACCGTTCTTAACGCGAGACAACGCCAAAACCAACCGAATTTTTGACGCTGATTGCGCAGATGAACGCAGATTATTTTTTGCTCAATCGCAGCATTGCTGTGAATAATCTGCGGCAATCTGCGGCAATCTGCGTAGTCTGCGTAATCTGCGTCAAAAAAGAAAAGCGTCGTGTTGCGAAGTTTCGACGAATCTCGCCGCGGACGTTTCATCGCTCTGGGTGGCCTACCGCGCCACGGCAGTTAGGGCAGGACAGCGACAATCCAGCCTTCGAAATCGTCAGCTGCCGTCGGAATGCCGCAACGCGCGTCGCCTTTGTTGAACTGCGTTGCGCCCCATGCGGCTTGAACGGCGCACAGAATCGCATCGAGCGTGTCGCCAGAGCCGTCGGCGACGCTCTGCGCGATCAGCGGCGACGCGATCTGCACATCGATGCCCAAGCGTGTTGACGCGAAATCAGGCAGCTCCGTAATGAGCTGCTTTCGCGCTTCGATACGTGCTGGCGAATTGCCCTCGCCACCGTCTTTTTTGTAGCTCTGTTTGGTGATTTGCCGAGCGAGAAACCCCGGATAGGCTTCGAGCGCGATGCGCGAATCCGCGTTGGGCGCACACGGCACAACACTCACGCCCGCTCGAAGCAATCGAATCGCGCCTTCGAAAAACATGAGCCCCACGGGCGGGTTGACGAGCTTCATGGGCGACGACGATCCGGCCGCGGCGTCGCCCCGGCGAGGGATGTATTTTTGCCCCACCGGTCGGGCGATTCGAACGCGATTGAGCGCTTCGATGAACGCGGGTTTGCCGACTTTTTGTAAGTGCTCGAGCAATTCGGGCCACTGCTGCGGCCATTGCAGTTCGGTGGTCAACTCACGCGGCAAACCAAACGGCACATCAAAACCACCGATCCACGGGCCGGGCGTTGCAAGCCACTCCTCGAATGCCTCGAACGAGTTGAGGCGCTCCACGTGACTGACCGCGAGATCGCACTGATCCAACACGGCATGCGCGACCGTGATTGCTTTGGCACGACTCGGCGCGGAGGTGAAATCGACGCCAAAAATGGTTTGAGACACGTGGGAATCGCTCGCTCTTTCGGAGCCCGAGGTTACAACGAAGCGCGCTTGACGCGATAGGTCGAAATGTGAGCTTACGGGCGGCCGGTTTTGTTCTCGCCGTAGGCCACAAGTTGGCATGATGACAACGGCATTTTTTCGCGCTGCTCAAGGCATAATTGTGCGGTTCACCGCGCGCCGTTTGACGCGGTGATTTCGAAGTCGCACCGCATGCTCCGCTCCACTCCTGTCGCCCCACGCTCTGCAACCCAATTCCTTCGTGCCGCCCTGCTCTCCCTGCTCAGCTTCGCTAGCGCGGGTGCGTTGGCGCAAGCGCCTGTTTGTCCGTTCAAAGTGGGCGGGCACGCGTCGGCGAACGTTGTGATCGATGGCGCGACGCTGATTCGCTATGCGTCGAATCAACGAAACGCTTCGCTCGTCAATCGCATGAATTCATCCGACGCTACGCTCTCATCAGCCGAAGCGTTGATCACCCGAAACCTAGATCGGCTCGACGTTGACGGCGACGGCGATTTCACCCCGACCGACGCGCTCATCATTGCTCGACACCTTGCCGGTTTCGCGCACAGCACCTGGCTCAACGGCGTGACACTCTCTGAGAAAGCAATCCGCAACACAGCCGAAAAGATTGCCGTCTACATCGCGGGCGGTTGCGTCGCGCCGGTAATTGACGACCCGGCGCTTACCATGTGGCGGCGACCGATTCCAAAGGGCTCTTGCTCGGGATGCCACGGCGCCGATTACTTCGATTTGGCGCGCATTGGTTCGAGTGACGAAACGATTCGACGTCGTGCCATCGCTGACACCGCAACACCCGCTGAGGCTGAGGCGCTGATCGCCGGGGTGCGGGAGCTGCGTCAACATTTCAATTTGCCAGTGACTGATCCGAGGACCTTTCGACCGTTTCAACCGGGTGGCGCGGTGCTCGCTGGCGTCAACGGCCTAGACCGGGGCGTGGATCGCGATGTGTCGTTTGGGCGAACCCTTCGGGCGATTCTGCCGATCACGATGACCGCGAGCCCATCGAGCACGCAGCCAAGTATCGACTCGCTCGCCAAGGCACGTGCGGCGTCGGCTGAGTTGGTGGCAGTGGATTTGCGAAATCTGCCGATTGGCGTGAAGTTTCCGCTCTGGTCGTCAGATATTTTTCATGGCGACGACAAGGGTTCGATGAACGATTGGATCGCCGATCTAGCGCGCGAGCCCGATGCAGCAAATCGAGCCACCTGGCATGCGCTGCAAGACGCGTATCTGCGCAGCCCTACGGACGAAAACTTCTGGCGCATGTATGCGGCTGTGGACAAATACACCAGCAATTTCACAACCCTGCCAGCGCCGCTGCGCCCGGTGTTTGACGCCGTAGATCGAAACAAAATTATCGGCACCACGCCGGGCACTGCCGCCACGGCTTTCACCGCGCAAAAGTTCAAAGCTGCGCTACTGGGCCAGCAC
>JAAFHR010000426.1 GCA_013298455.1 Betaproteobacteria bacterium
CCTTGGTGCCGCTGCACAACACGCGATACGATTTTCGTGATGCCATCATTCCCAATGGCGTTAGATACTTTTCTAGATTGGTAGAGACGGGATTGCCGCTGTAGTTGGCTCCCTCTCCCGCAGGCGGGAGAGGGTTGGGGTGAGGGTGGTGGCGGCGGGAGCGCCGATGCACGCTCGATGAGGACGCAACGCTCCCCAATCGTCATTCCTCGCGAGGCGGGAATCCATGGTGATCTGAGCGAGATAGTTCGCTCGGAGCATTGGACTCCAACGACGATGGATTCCCGCCCGAGCGCAGCGAGGTTTATCCTGAGCTTGCCGAAGGGCGGGAATGACGAAGTTAAGGGTCGCAGAGGGCCGCGTTAGAAGTAGGCAAGAGAGAAAGAAATTTTGGAAGCAATCAACAGATTTTTTGACGGCGATGTTTGGTACAGCTTTAAGCGCTCGCCGATCACCATGGTTGCCGCCGTTTTTGCACTGATTTGCATTCTTGGCGCCGTGCTGGCACCGTGGATCGCGCCGCACAATCCATACGACTTAGCGCAGATTTCACTGACCAATTCCAACTTCCCGCCCGCTTGGTCAGAGGGCGGCAATCCAAGCTTTTTGCTCGGCACCGATCAACAGGGCCGCGACATTTTGTCGACCATCATGTACGGCAGTCGGGTGTCGCTGCTGGTCGCGCTTTGCGCGGTGGTGATTGCGATTGTGATGGGCGTTGGATTGGGTTTGCTCGCCGGTTACGTCGGCGGTCGCATTGATAGTCTCATCATGCGCTTGGCGGATATTCAGTTGACCTTTCCGTCGATTTTGGTGGCGCTTTTGATTGCTGGCGTTGGGCGGCAATTCGTGCCGCGTGACTTGCAGGAATCGCTCGCGATTTACGTGATCATTTTGTCGATCAGTTTGACCGGTTGGGTGCAATATGCGCGAACCGTGCGCGGCTCCACGCTCGTTGAAAAGAGCAAGGAATACGTGCAGGCCGCTCGCGTGATCGGCGTGCCGCGTTGGACGATCATGTTTCGTCACGTGCTCCCGAACGTGTTGGGCCCGGTGCTCGTGATCGCCACGCTCAATATCGCCACTGCAATCCTCACCGAGGCTACGCTCTCGTTCTTAGGCGTTGGTATGCCGTCAACGCAACCGTCCCTCGGTACGCTGATTTCTGAGGGCAACAATTACCTGTTTTCCGGCGAATGGTGGATCACGGTGTTTCCCGGTTTAGCGCTGATTGTGATGGTGATTTCCGTGAACTTACTGGGCGATTGGTTGCGAGATGCACTCAATCCAAAACTTCGATGAGGAGGCAACGATGCGTACCTACAAAGCGACAGTTTTACTTGGCCTTTTTGCGCTCGCCACGCTGATGAGCGGCTGCGCGCACCAGTGGGAAAGCGTGCTCGATGGCACGCTCTACACCCGCACCCACATCAACCGCTTCCCTGTGGTGATCGCGGCGGTTGACGGCGTTTCCGGCTTGCAAAATCCGCGCTACATCGATGCAGGCGAACGCCGCTTGACCATTGACGCGCCACCGGTCGCTGGCTTCGCGTTGCCGGTTCGCAAGGAGTTCACCTTCAAGGTCGAGCGCTGCGTTCGCTACTGGCTCGCAGCGCAGCGTGCCAGCGCCCTCACGCAAGATTTCGAATTGGTGATCGATCACGCCGAGCCGGTGCCGGGTTGCCAGCCCTACGGCAAGCCGGAGCCGTCGGTGGTGATTCCTGCGGTGATTGATCCGCCACGTGCGATTCCTGTTCCGAAACGTCCGTAGCCTTTGCCTGCCGATTTGCCCAACGTTAAGCCCTAGATCATGACCGCCCATTCCGTTGCACCGCTGCTCGAAGTTCGTGATTTGCACATCGAGTTTCCGACTCGGCGCGGTGTGTTGAAGGCCGTGGATGGCGTCTCGTTTTCGATCGCCCCCGGCGAGGTCTTGGGCGTCGTCGGCGAATCGGGTGCGGGCAAATCGCTCACCGGTGCGGCCATCATCGGCCTCTTGGAGCCACCGGGTCGGATCTCCAGTGGACAAATCATTCTCGAAGGTCAGCGAATCGATAACCTGCCCTACGAGCAAATGCGAAAAATTCGCGGCCGACGTATCGGTGCGATTTTTCAAGACCCGTTGACTTCGCTCAATCCGCTCTACACCGTCGGTCGACAGCTCACCGAAACCATTCAAACGCATCTCGATCACTCGGCGGATGCAGCCCGAAATCGTGCGATTGAACTCTTGGAAGAGGTTGGCATCCCGGCCACTCGCGAGCGCATCGATCACTATCCGCATCAGTTCTCTGGCGGCATGCGGCAACGCGTGGTGATCGCATTGGCACTCGCCGCCGAGCCGCGCGTGATCATCGCAGATGAGCCCACAACGGCGCTTGACGTATCGATTCAAGCGCAGATCATCACGCTCCTGAAACGGCTCTGTCGTGACCACGGAACGGCCGTGATGCTCGTAACGCACGACATGGGCGTGATCGCCGAAACGGCGGATCGCGTGGCGGTGATGTACGCCGGGCGTGTTGCCGAAATCGGCCCGGTTTCTGACGTAATCCACAAACCGCAACATCCGTACACCATCGGCCTGATGGGCTCGATTCCCGAAATTGGCAGCCACCGCGAACGTCTGATTCAGATTGATGGTGCGATGCCCAGGCTCGACGCCATCCCGCAAGGCTGCGCCTTCAATCCTCGCTGCACCAAAGTGTTTGATCGCTGCAAACAAGAGCGGCCAGAGCTGTTGCCTGCGGGGGTGACGCATGCGGCTTGTTGGTTGCATGCGAAATGATGAAGTGTGCAACGCCCGCCTCAGCAGTATGTTTTTTAGATCCGTTCGCCCTGAGCTCGTCGAAGGGTTGGTCGTATGCCACCCCGGCTTCGACAAGCTCAGCCCGAACGGAGTTGGGTTTTCAGCAGCGCAACTCCAAACGTTGAGTCGATTTCTTAAACCATGACCGCCTTCGTACAACTCAACAACGTCAGCAAAACGTTCAACGTCTCGGCACCTTGGCTCAACCGCGTGTTGGAGCGAAAGCCTGAAACGTTTTTGCACGCAGTGAGCGACGTCTCATTCGACATTCGTCGTGGTGAAACGCTCGCGCTGGTCGGCGAATCTGGCTGCGGCAAATCAACGGTTGCGCGCTTGATCGTTGGGCTCTACACGCCTTCACGCGGCTCGATCACGGTCGATGGCAAGCTCATGCGCTCCGCCGACGAAACGAACGATGAAGCGCGTTTGATGCGCCGCAAAGTGCAAATGATTTTTCAAGACCCCTACGCGAGTTTGAATCCGCGTTGGCAAGTCGCTGATATCGTCGCCGAGCCGATCCGCACTCACAAACTCATCACCGAAAAAGCCGCCGTGGATAAGCGCGTAGCCGAG
>JAAFHR010000427.1 GCA_013298455.1 Betaproteobacteria bacterium
TGCGACGCCTCCAAAAGCGAATCATGCGTGCCCGTATCGAGCCAGGCCATGCCGCGCCCCATGATTTCAACACCCAAGCGATGTTGCTCCAAGTAAATGCGGTTGAGATCCGTGATTTCGAGCTCGCCGCGCGCCGAGGGCTTGAGTTTCGCCGCGTAGTCGAGCACGGTGTTGTCATAGAAATACAGGCCAGTCACGGCGTAGCGGGAGCGGGGCGCTTTCGGCTTTTCCTCTAGGCTCATGGCGTTGCCATCAGCGTCAAACTCAACGACGCCGTAGCGCTCGGGATCACTCACTGGGTATGCAAACACCGTCGCCCCATCGCGTCGCGCATTGGCTCGCTCCAAAAGCGGTTGTAAATCGTGGCCGTAAAACACATTGTCACCGAGCACCAGAGCGGCGTGATCATCGCCAACGAAGTCGCGCCCCAAGATGAAAGCCTGCGCCAAGCCGTCCGGCGAGGGCTGCACGACGTATTCAAATTTCATGCCCCACTTTTCACCGTCGCCCAATAGATCGCGAAAGCGCGGTGTGTCTTGCGGCGTGGAGATGATGAGAATTTCTCGCAAACCCGCCAACATGAGCGCTGACAGCGGGTAGTAAATCATCGGTTTGTCATAGATCGGCAAGAGCTGCTTGGACACCGCTTGCGTCACGGGATGCAGCCGCGTGCCGGAGCCACCAGCGAGGATGATGCCTTTTCGTTGAATCGCTTGACTCATGCGCGCGCCTCGTAATTGCGTTCGATCCACGTTTTGTATTCACCCGATTGCACGGCTTTGACCCACGCGTCGTTTTGCAGATACCAGAGCACGGTTTTTTCCAATCCCGTAGCGAAGCTCTCGCTTGGTCGCCAGCCCAGTTCTCGCTCGATTTTCGAGAAATCAATGGCGTAGCGGCGATCATGGCCCGGGCGGTCTGTCACGTACGTAATTTGCTTCAAGTAATCAGTGCCCGGACGGTGTTTGGCGAGCGCGGCGCAAATCGTGTGCACCACGTCTAGATTCGCGCGCTCCGCATCACCACCGATCAAATACATCTCGCCTGCACGCCCGGCTTCAAGCACGCGGCGAATCGCGCTGCAATGATCGCTCACATAAAGCCAATCGCGAATCTGTTGACCGTCGCCGTAGATCGGCAAGGATTTGCCGGCGATGGCGTTGACGATCATCAGTGGGATGAGTTTTTCCGGAAACTGGCGCGGACCGTAGTTATTCGAGCAATTGGTCACCATCACCGGCATGCCGTAGGTATGAAAGTACGCCCGCGCCAAGTGATCCGAGCCGGCCTTGGAGGCGCTGTACGGCGAATTGGGCTGGTATTGCGATAGCTCGTGAAACTTTGGGTCGGTGGGGCCGAGTGAACCGAACACTTCATCCGTCGAAACGTGCACAAAGCGAAACGCGGTGGCTGCGGCGGCTGAGAGCGATTTCCAATGCGCTCGCGCCGCTTCGAGCAGCGTTGCAGTACCGAGCATGTTGGTGCGCACGAAATCCATCGGACCGTGAATCGAGCGATCCACATGCGATTCAGCGGCGAAGTGCACGATGGCGCGCGGCTGGTACTTCGCCATGATGGCATCCATGGCAGCGCGATCGGTGATGTCGGCTCGCTCGAAGGCGTAGCGCGAATCAGCGGCAACGGAGGCCAAGGTGGCCGGATTGGCCGCGTAGGTCAACACGTCTACGTTGACAATCGGTTCGCTACTTTGCGCTAACCAATCCAATACAAAATTGCTGCCGATGAAGCCGCAGCCGCCGGTGATCAAGATCATCGTTGAGTTTCCTTTAACCTTGATTTTAGGCGGGTCATAATCTTGGCTATGCCTTTCTGGTTTCGCCTTCTCTATTCGCTGCTTTGGTGGCTTGCGTTGCCCGCAGCGCTGGCCCGTCTGGCTTGGCGCGCAAGAGGCAATCCGGCGTATCGCGAACAGTGGGCGGAGCGGCTGGCGCTGCGTTTGCCCGAGCATTCGTTTGACCTGTGGCTGCATGCGGTATCTGTTGGCGAAGCACGCGCCGCCGCGCCGCTCGTCAAACACTTCATTCGACAACGCAAACACATCATCATTACCTGCACCACGCCCACAGGTCGCGCCACGTGCGTTGAACTTTACGGCCAACAGGTGCACATCGCTTACCTGCCGTTTGACGCGCCGTTTTTGGTACGGCGGTTTTTGAAGCGAATCAAACCTAGCCTCGGGCTGCTGATGGAAACGGAGCTGTGGCCGGGTGTTTGTGATGCGGCACGCGCGCTCAACGTGCCACTTTGGCTGATCAACGCTCGCCTGTCCGAGCGATCAGCGCGGGGCTATGGCCAAGCGGGCGGCCTAACGCGCTCGATGCTTGCGTGTTTAACGGGGGTAGCCGCGCAATCCCGAGCCCATGCGGAGCGCTTTGTGGCCATTGGCGCCCGAAACGTTCACGTGGTCGGCAATTTGAAATTCGATTTGACCTTGCCCGCCGAATTGCAGCAACGCGCCGACGCGCTCACAGAATTTTTAACGAACGGCCAAGCAGCGCACCCGTATTGGGTCGCCGGTGCAACGCGCGACGGCGAGGAAAGCGCCCTGCTACAAGCGCTCAAGGTGCATCCGCTTCGCGAAGCCGCGCTTGCGGTCATCGTGCCGCGTCATCCAGAGCGCTGGGCTGAGGTGGCCGAAATCGCGAGAAAGTTCGGATTTCGCACGGCGCGGCGCTCCGATCCAAAGATCGCAGCCGACGTCGAAGTAATCATCGGCGACAGCATGGGCGAGCTTTTAACTTACTACGCGAATGCTCGCGCGTGTGTCATGGGCGGTACGTTTGCGGGCACTGGGGGACAAAATTTGATCGAACCGTGTGCGGTGGGTGTGCCTGTCGCGCTTGGGCCATCGGTGTTTAATTTTCAACAGGCGGCCGATGAAGCCGTTGCAGCGGGCGCAGCCGTTCGGGTGCCCGACGCGCGCGGTGGCTTAGGCGCGGTCTATCGATGGCTACACGAGGAAGCGGAGCGAAAGGTGGCGAGTGCGCGCGCTCGCGACTTCGTAGCTCAGCATCGTGGCGCGACGGAGCGAACGCTAGCGCTGCTGCAGCAATAGCTGCGCGAGCTGATCGCGTCGCGCCTTTGCGGGGTCAGCCGCAATCCACGCTGAGACGAGTGCGTTGTAGTGCGGGTGCTTCGCCAACAATCGTTCACCGCCTTGTCGCATCAGTTCGCTGGTTTCCGCGCTAAACGACACACCACCGACGTGCGCCACGTAAGTGTTTGGGCACAACACATTGCGAAATCCCGCTTGGTGCGCACGCATACAAAAATCGTTTTCTTCGCCGTAGCCACGCGGGAAATTGTCG
>JAAFHR010000428.1 GCA_013298455.1 Betaproteobacteria bacterium
CATTGAATCGATCTCGAAGCAATGCGACGAGCGCCGCCCACGCCATGCCGCCCAACACGCCCGCCAGCAAAATCGCGGGAACGATCCATCGCCCGGTTGACGCATCGGCTAAGAGCGCCACGCCGCCGCCACAAATTGCGCCAATGACAAACTGCCCCTCAGCGCCGATGTTCCACACGTTCGAGCGAAAGCAAATTGCTAGCCCCAGCGCGATGATCAAAAGCGGCGTCGCCTTCACTGCCAATTCGGAGAGCGCGTAGGCCGACTTTATCGGCTCCCAAAAAAACATCGATAACGCCACGAGTGGATCTTTGCCCATTGCCAAAAAGATCAGCACGCCGATCAACACGGTGATCACAAGCGCCAAAAGTGGTGATGCGAGCCCCCAAAGTTTTGACGGCGTGGCGCGCGCTTCGAGCTTAAGCATGCGCCGCCTCCGTATGCCACAGCCCGCTCATCCATTCGCCGATTTTTTCAACGGTGGCATCTTTTGTGGCAATCGATGGCGACAGTTTTCCCTTGGCGATCACATGCAATCGATCACACATCTCGAAGAGTTCATCAAGCTCTTCGCTCACCACGATCAACGCGCAGCCATTGTCTCGAAGCTTCAAAAGCTCAGCACGAATTTGCGCTGCCGCGCCCACATCAACACCCCAGGTTGGTTGCGACACGACAAGCACTTTCGGCTTCGCACCGATCTCACGACCCACGATGTACTTTTGCAAATTGCCGCCCGAGAGCGATTTCGCAGTGGCGTCTGCGCCACCCGCTTTCACGTTAAACGCGGCAATCACATCCGTGGCCAGGGTCGCAGTTCGTTTCGGCGAAATCCATGCGAGCGGCCCCCGACCAATCAAATCGCTGGCGCGCGTCAACAAGGTGTTTTGCGCGAGCGACAAACTAGGTACCGCGCCGCGACCCAAGCGCTCTTCGGGCACGAAATGCAAGCCGCCGCTTCGACGAGCTTGCGGATTTTGCTTCGCAACATCGTTACCAAACAGCGTAATGCTCGAAGCGCTGGCTCGCGTGCTCTCACCGGAAAGCACGGCCAGTAGCTCTTGTTGCCCGTTGCCAGAAACGCCTGCGATACCAACGATCTCACCAGCGCGCACCTCGAGTGAAACACTTTGAAGGGCCGTGCCGAACGGCTGATCGCTGGTGAGAGAGAGATCATTGACGCGAAGCACCACCTCGCCCACTGCAATTTCACGGTGCACGAGCTTGGGCGGCTCCGCGCCAATCATCAAACGCGAGAGCGACGCATTGCTCTCGCCTCTGGGGTCAACGCGCCCAGTCACCTTGCCGCCACGAAGCACTGTACACGCAGTGCAGAGCGAGCGAATTTCATCGAGTTTGTGCGAGATGTAGACGATGCTGCAACCGGTGTCGGCGAGCTTTCGCAGCACGTCAAAGAGGCGCTCGACCGCTTGCGGCGTGAGCACCGAGGTGGGCTCATCCAAGATCAAAAGTTTGGGGTCGGTCAACAGCGAGCGTACGATTTCCACGCGTTGGCGTTCACCGACTGAGAGCGAATGCACCGGGCGATCCGCTTCAAGATCGAGCCCGTACTCAATCGCTTTGGCGGCCGTTTGCGAGCGCACCGCATCGAGAGAGAGCGAGCGATCCAAACCTAGCCAAATGTTTTCGGCAACAGTGAGCGTTTCAAAGAGCGAAAAGTGCTGAAACACCATGCTGATGCCCAGCGCTCGCGCTTCCTGCGGATTTTTGATGGCCACACGTTGACCGTCAAAAAAAATCTCACCGGCGTCGGGCTTCACTGCGCCGTAGATGATTTTCATGAGCGTTGATTTGCCTGCGCCGTTTTCGCCGAGCACGGCATGAATTTCACCGGGCGCAACACTCAAGCTCACGTCGTCGTTCGCGACGACCGACGGATAGCGTTTCGTGACGTGTTTGATGTCGAGACGGGGCGCCGTCGTAGCGGCGTTCATGCGGCGCTCCTCGCACTATCAACTATTTGCCTTAACGCCATGCTACGTGTGGCGTACAGCAATTTTCTAATCAGAATCGAAAAACGCATAAAAACCTATGAAGCCCCCATCTCAACTGGCTTTTCACGAGAAAGTTGGCGACGCAGCGCCAAGTCCATCGCGACCCCAACCGCGATCATGCCGGGATGCTTCGAGATGAGCGCCACGTTGCCGATGGGGCAAATGATACGAGACGCGTCGTGTTCGCTCACGCCACGTTGCGTGAAGCGTTTGCGAAACGTAGCGGCTTTAGTCGCCGAACCAATCAACCCGCAATAGGCCAAATCATTGCGCTTCAAAAGCGCAAAACAAATCTCCAAATCAGTGGCGTGCGAATGAGTGAGCACGAGCACTTGTGCGCCGCTGGGAATGTGTTTCACCTCATCAGCCGGGCTCTCGCTGACCACGGTTCGAACGTTTGACGGGAGAGCGTTTGGAAACTCGTTGTCACGCTCATCCACCCACGTCACTTGACACGGCAAGGCGGCGAGTACATCGATCATCGCTTTGCCCACGTGCCCCGCGCCAAACACCCAAATCGGCCACGACTCAAATGCAATGGGCACGCGAACCACATCGCCCGTATCGACCCGTTGCTCCAGCTGAAACGATTGCCCCGAAGTTTCAGCGCGCTGCAGCGCAGGGAGTAATGATTCCAGCGCGGAATTTACCGGTACAAAGAGCACTGCCACTGCGCCGCCGCAGCACTGGCCAAGCGCGGGGCCGAGTGGATAGTGGCGTTGCGTAGCGATGCTAGATACGGCTGCGAGCATTGACCGAGCATGCTCGATGGCTTTTAGTTCAAGGTGTCCGCCGCCGATCGTGCCGATGCACCGAGTTGCACTAACGATCATGGAAGCGCCCGTTTCGCGGGGCACGGAGCCTTTGGTGGCTGCGACGAGGATCCAGATGCTCGGCGCGCGGTTGGTGAGCTGCGCTTGAAGTGAATCGGCAATCGAACTCACCGAGCGACCCCCGCCGACACTGTCATTCCCGCGAAGGCGGGAATCCGGACCGAGCTCGCCAACGCTACGTTCAAAAACGTGAGAGATGGTAGCGCCGGTCTGGGTTCCCGCCGTCGCGGGAACGACAAAATGAAGTGCGTAGGGTGGGCACCCCATGCCCACCAAACACCTCGCAACAACGCCACGTTGGACAAAGGGCTGCCCACCCTACTGCCCCGCGGTTCGTGGTTGACGTTTCACCGCACGCAAGATCGCCTCAGGCGTAGCAGGTGCCGAAAGTTTGGGCATCACGCTCGGATTACCTACGCTCGAAATCGCATCGGCAATCGCAAACCACACCGAAAGCGCCAGCATCAACGGCGGCTCGCCC
>JAAFHR010000429.1 GCA_013298455.1 Betaproteobacteria bacterium
ATTGAGGCGAGATGAACGTCCGGTTTGATGCGCTCGTACACATAATCAAAGCTCTCGGGCGAGAGCGGCGAGCCCGTTGAATAGACCGTTCGAAGCGCAGGCAAATCGTGGCTTTGCCGCGGATTAAGGTCGAGTTTTTTGATCGCGTCGATGTACTTTGCACCGACGCCGAATTGCGTGGCTCGTTCGGTCGCGACGAAATCAAACAGTACTTTGCCGTCGTTCGCAAACGGCGAGCCATCGTAGAGCAAACAAGTCGCGCCCTGCGTCAAGCCAGCCAGCAACCAATTCCACATCACCCAGCCGGTCGTGGAAAAATAAAACACCCGATCCGCTGCGCGATGATCGCCATGCAGCGCGTGCTCTTTCACGAGCTGTAGCAGCGTACCGCCCGCGCCGTGAATGATGCATTTCGGCAAGCCGGTGGTGCCGCTTGAAAACACGATGAACAGTGGATGATTAAACGGAAAACGAGCAAATACGGGGCTCGCGGGCTCATTGCCCAAAAAGCGCCGCCAGCTCAATACGACTCGATCAGCCAACTGGATCGGCGAAATATCACCAGTGGCGCGCAGCACATCCGTTGCAACGATCAAGGTCTGCACGCTTGGCAGTTCTCGAACAATCTGCGCCACTTTCTCTGCCGTATCAATCCACTTGCCGTTGTAGAAATAAGCGTCGACCGCGAAGAGCACTTTCGGCGAAATTTGCACAAAACGATCCAACACGCCCTGCGCGCCAAAATCGGGGGATGTGGACGACCAGATCGCCCCGAGGCTCGCGGTTGCGAGCATGGCGATGGCTGCTTCCGGACAGTTTGGCAGCAAGCTCGCAACGACGTCGCCGGAGCGCACGCCTGCGTTGATCAGCGCTTGCTGTGCGCGTGCCACCTCGGTAGAGAGTTCATCCCATGAAACACGCTCTCTGGCCCCCGCCTCGTTCCAGTACACCAACGCATCAGCGTCACCTCGGTGCTGCAGAAAGTTTTCCGCGAAATTGAGCGATGCGTCGGGAAACCAGCGTGCGCCGGGCATCAAATGGCCGTCCACCAACGCGCGTTCGCCGCGATCACCCACCACGCCACAGTGGTCCCACAGCGCTTCCCAAAACACGGCTTTGTTGGCAATCGACCAACGCCATAAGCTCCAGTAGTCCGGAAAAGACTGCTGATATTGTTCGCGAAGTTGCTGCGTGAAACGCGTTAAGTGTGCGGCTGAAACCCTTGCTGCGCTTGGCGTCCAGAGGATGTCTCCTTCGGACGAAGATTCCGCTTTCACCGAGCCACCTTTGAGCGTGACGAGCGCTGATTAGCTTGCGCGAACATCGTTTCAACACGAATCAACATGAGCATCGAATCGCGCCGCAGCGCGCGAACAGCGGAGATTTTTTATTCTAAGGTCACCGCGCGACAGAAGGTTCGGCGGGTGGGTCGGGCTCAGTTGAGCTGAAGCTTCGCCGGCACTGGGCCCATCGTTGGGACGCCTGTGGGCAGCACCGTGGGGACACCGGCTTGATTGCCGCCGGAGCCCGCTTGCGTTTCGGGGTCACGGAGCATTTCTCGGAGCGTGGGGCCGTCGATGAGTTGAATGTTGCGGCCCGTGGCATAGGCGACCGCTTCTCGCGAAAACGCGCCGGAGGTCACCACGAAGCCGCCCGCCGCGTGACTCACCACCATGATGCTGTTGAGCTCTCGAAGCGCAGACATGCCAACCTCTTTCGCGCGCCACTGTTTGCAATGCGCTACGAAGCGATGTTCGTTGCTCGATAGCTCCAAATTCATGCTGCCGTCACTGGCTGCCGTGCCGCGTTCGGTGACGCGAAAACCGCGTCGACGAAACGCCTCGACGACGAGCATTTCAAACTGTCCCCACTGCATCCGACTGATCGGCCCCATTGCGGAATCCACACCTTGCACCGGCGGATCGCCCGCCCGACGACCACCCGCTCTCACGCCGCCCGACGAGGGCTGCAGCGGACGCCATAGCAGCGCAAAAAGCACAATGAGTAACGGCACGATGTACTGCCCCACAGCCGCGAACGCTTGCCACGAGGCCAGATGCGCGAACTGGCTACCGGTCGACCAATTGAGCGCTAGGAACGACATACCCGCCAAAAACGCAGCCAACATCAGCCGGGCGATGAGCGAATCATCGGTGTGGCGAGCTTTGGGGGCGCGGTTTCGTTGAGCCATCGAGAAAACGAACGGAATTTATGACGGAGTCATATTCTGACTGGTTTACGATAAATTGCAAGTCATTCACTCGGGACTTGGCTGCTAGGTCGCAAACGCACGAGCGTTGTTAACTCAGCGATCGAGGGTGGCGCATAGCCTCAGCTCAAACGGCAAACCGGTGGCGAAACGTATTGGCTTTATGCTTTGACGCCTTGATTTACTTGGCGTCATTGGTAAAAAAACTCAATACCAAAAAACCACGAAATCCCGCTTTTTACCCAACGCTTGCTGCTTCTTATTGAAAAGCTGTTGGCATTTTCGAATAAGCCGTTGCACGCCCTTAGCCATGCGAGCGCACGCGTTTCATGGTTGTGGCGAAATGAGCCAAAGTCGGCGTCGGCGCGCCGGGCACCTTTGCAAGGTCGTCATACCGACGTAAACGAACCGCCTCAGCGGCAAACGGCTGAGCAATAAAGGCCTGCGCTTCGCTCTCGCTGTAGGCACCGCCTTGCAACACCAGGCTTCGCTTGGATGCATCGGAGAGCGCCGCCCAGTAAGTAGCGTCGGTCGCACACAGGTATCGCTTGGCGTCGACATGCAATCGAACGGGCTCAAGCACCGCGTCTGAAAACACACCGCGAAGAAATGGCAGTGCTACGAACTGATGCAGATCGTCACGATCAGCTGCGTCTGACTCGGACACGCCGTTTTCGGCCTGCAGCAGATGGCCCAGATCATGCAGCAGTGCTGCAGTCACAGTGTCGTCGGTCTCGCCCGCGCGCTCGGCGAGTGCTGCACATTGCAGCGCGTGCTCACACTGATTGATAGCCTCGCCGCCGTATTGCGCCGCCCCGCGCGATTCAAACAGCGTAACGATTTCGTTCAAGCTGAGTGCCATTGGTGCGCCAATCAAACGAGTGATTTACGAATGCGTGCAGAGATCAGATCGATCACGCTCACCGACACGATGATGATCAACATCACGGCGCAGGTCTCAGCGTACTGAAAGCCGCGAATGATTTCCCAGAGCACGACGCCGATGCCGCCCGCGCCAACCATGCCCACGACTGAGGCCGAGCGCACATTCGATTCGAAGCGATACAAGGTGTAGGAAATCCACAGCGGCATCACCTGTGGGAT
>JAAFHR010000043.1 GCA_013298455.1 Betaproteobacteria bacterium
CACGGTTTATGGACTACGTGAAGCAGCACGCAGATGACGGGTGGGCTTAGCGAGCTGCGCGTTTTGTCGCTATAGCTTTTTTGTCGAAAGCACCGTATTGCTTGGGCTTTATGGAGTTATTCGTTACTTTCGAAAGCATGCCGTAAGACGTTATAGCGCAGAAGAATATTGGCGTTTATTGAAAAAGGTCAGCCGATCATCAATCGCTCTCAGGTCGCGACAATGTCATCCTGAGCAGAGCGAAGGATCTCGCCGCATACCAACGGTGCTCAGGCTAGGAGAAGCGGGTGCACAGTGATGCTTCACTCCGCTCGACATGACAACGCCCATGCGCGCTTCTGAGCCATGCCGACCATCAGGAGAGGCGAAGTGTCCGCCCTATCGCTTCACCATCGCCATCACGTCGCCCATATTCACCGTGCGCGCCTTCTCTTGAATCTGCGGAAGATATTTGGCTTGCAAGTCTTTGGCGGGTGTGAGCAATTGATCGAAAGTCTGCTTCAACACATCGGTCGACATGGTGCGGCCACCGCTGTAGTAGCGTTTGGCGAGCTCGCCCAACGCGTAAGTGGATGCGAATGAAAACGCAATGCCGGTGGCACCGCGCGCCAAGCCGCCGACCAGCCCGCCAGCGAGTTTGCCAAAGAGCCCGCCAATCAACTTGCGTCCGGCTTGCTCGAGATATTGCGACGCCAGCCCTACGCCCACCGTTGCCAAAAATTCTTTGATGTGACCGCTATCGAGCTCGTAGCCGTAGCGCTTTCCGATGTTGTAGACCAATCGCGTCTGCAGCGGAATGATCGCCATCGTTGCCCACGATTGCGGCAAGAGTTCGAGCGCGCCGTTGAGAATTGACGCGTTCAAAATTGATTTGTCGAGCTCGGCTTGCTCGGCGGCTGAAAGCACTCGGCTCGCGCTCAGCTGGGCCGCTGCTGCGGCGGCTACCGTAGGCAGCGCCGCCGCCGCGGCCAACCCATCGGCCTCTTGTGCGATTGCACTGGCCTCGGCCTCAGTGAGCCCCAGTTTGCCGCGCAACACGTTGAGAAACGCGCGCTCCGATTCCGATTGAACGCCGTCGGCATCAATCACATGAACTGCCATTTCGTAGGCCAGATTTCGCGACTGCGCATCGGTGAGCGCCGCCGTCAGCGAATCAATCGACGCACGACCGAAGATGACGTCTTGATACATCGTTTCCACATTGAGCGTGTCGCCGCCGCTCGCCTCGGCGTTGAGTTGCCCAGCGATTCGCTGCAATGCGTCGCGCTCACGACCGTCTTTGTTGCCGTCGGAAAGCGCTGCCATCAGGCACAGTGTGAGGATTGCTTTTTGCTGTTCAGCGTTCATGGGGGGGCTCGCTTAGATTGTTGACCCGAAAGAATATTGGGTAGCTCGGACGAGCCGCAAGTAGGGTTGCCCCCCGCCGGGCAGATTTTTAGCGCACCACTGCGGCGCTCGCTGAATCCGGGGACTCGCCGGCTACGCTGTTGGACGTGACTCGATAGAAGTAGGTGCGGCCATTGCCAGCGAGCGGAGCAATGTCGGTGTAGCTCGTTCCAGTTCGCAGATACGCTACCGTCAAGTAGGGCCCGTTGGCGGTCTCGGCGCGTTTTACGTTGTATGAATCGGCGCCAGACACTGGTTGCCAAGTCACGTTCACGCTGACGGGCGTCGCACCCGCACACAAGCTCGGCGCAGCCGCTGCCACACCGACACGCGGATACGAAAACTGCAACCAGTTGTTTCGTATGATGCCGTCGCTGCCTTTGCCGGGCCACATCGTTTGTGCCCATGCGGCGTATCCGTTTTGCAGGGCGGGCGGATAAGTGCGCTCCGATAACAATCCGGGCATCATGCCGTACAAATTGTCTGCATGACCACGATCTTGGTATTCATTGTTGCCGGTGTCGAGCACGTAGTCGGGGCGATCAAATTGCACGCCGTCTTCGTTGCCCGACTTGGGGCTGCCGTCGGGGTAGCTAAAGATCTGTTCCGGTAGCCACGATGCGTTTTTTTCAAGCCAGACCTGCGTCAGAAGCGCCATTGCTTGCCGTGTTAACGGTGTCGCCGTGGCTCGCCCAGCGCTCGACAACAGGTACGAATTGATCGGGCGGAGTGAGGCGCGGTTAAACGACCAGCCGTCGTGCATATTGGGGCCGCGATCATTGTCGCCCTCGTCCATGCCTTTGATGGCCCAGACGAAGTTGCGCCCCACCTGCGTGTAATCGGTGGCGCGGTCAACGTGGTTCAAAAATCCATAGGCGTATCCGAAATCCACCACTTGGTGATTGAAGCCTGTGCGCTGTCCGGCGTTCAATATGAGTTGCAGCTGATACCACGCGTTTGAGAGGTAATCGTAGTTAAACACTGTGTTGCCCGATGCGCTACCGGTGACGCCGTTTTCCAGCGAAGATAGAAATGGCGACACGTCAAACACCGTTCGGTTGGCACCGATCCACATGCGCGGGAGCGCCTCTTTGGGATCGTAGTTGTTCCATTCGGCACCAAGCGTGTCACGGCCGAGGCCCGTAAGTTTGAACTCTTCGTGAATTTCAAAGTGCTTGACCATCTTCCACAAGCCAAACGAATACATCTGCTTGGCGATGGCTGGGTCGGTGATTCGACCGTTTTGATTGAGCCGCGTTGGGTAGACGTTTTCGGCGATAGCGGAAACGCTGTCGCCGTAAAAGTACACCATCGCGAAATAGCCCCGAGAGGCCAGTCTTCCTGCGCCCTCACCGTTGTTGGAGTCACGAAACCATTGCCGAATTTGTTCGGGCGTTTTGCCTGTGAGCTGTTGTCGAAGCTTTCGATAATGCGCAAGGCTATCGCTCGCTTCAAACCAAGACTTCACCGAATCGAGCGGATGAACTTCGGGTAACCAGTGGTTCCAATCGGGCAGTTGAAACGCGAGCGGCGTGTCGTGGCTTGAGAAGCGCTTGAATTTGTTGCCGTCGCCCTCCATCAGCACGTCTCGCCGCACGCCATTGGGGAAGAGCGCTGCAATGGTGTCTTCGTCGCGATCAAGGACGTTGTCGATGCCTGCGCCCGCCGCCCATTCGTCGTTGGGTTTCGAGCTGGTGCCGGGGCCCGGCTGATACGGCGGGTTCCAAGGCCGTCCGACGGCTTTTACGGGCAAGTTTCGGATGTAGCTGGCGATTTGCTCACCTTGAGTCTGGCTCAAGCCGTGAAACTTTGCGCGCTCGATGATGGTTTGGTTGGAATAGCCAAAGTACTTCAGATCGGCACCGTTTTGCGTGTGGCAGTCGGCGCATTTGGCCAGCAAATTCGGTGCGGGGCGGTTGGGGCGATCAAAATGAGCTCGAAGCGCCGCACTCGCCCACAGCACTCGGCCGGCGTCGATGTCCGACGGTGCGCTGCTCGTTGCGGTCCAAGTGGACGGATCGGAGTGGCTGAAGCCGTTTTCAGCGATGAGCTTCTGTCCGGCGTTATCCAACACGTTGATCCCGATCACTCGGAAACCAGCGCTCACGTCGTTACTGACGTTGAAGCGAAAGGTGATGCTGTTTGGCCCCGCGCGCAGCGCCCCTGCATTGGCGCCGGTACCGAACGGAATGCTCATTTTGAGCGTGGCGAACGAGCCTCCGATGCCGCCGTAGGTTTGGCTGGTGCCGATCATTTGCGCATTGGTATTGTTGAGCGGGAGCCACGCGCCACCATTGATTTTCACGCTGGCTTTTTCGGGGTAACGAACGTTGTGCGTCTGCAGCCATAGGCGTTGAGCACGGCTTACCTGATCGGCGCTAAGCATGAGCTGCACGGCTCTTTCAGTGCCCTCTGCACCGATCACTTCAATCGGCAGACGTTGCGCGAGCACCTCGTTATTGCCGCAGCCATCGACGGCTCGCAGGTGATTCAAGATGTCGTCTGGATTGGTGCGTCGGGCGCCTGGTCCGAGCGCGCCGCGAACCAGTGCTGCGCCGGTGATGCCCTGCAGGTAGCGCGTGATGATGAGCCCATCGGTGAGTGGATCGGCTCCGCCGTTGTCGTCGATGTCGTAGCTTTGCGTGCGCAGAAACGATTGAATGTCGGCAGCGGTTCTGCGCTTCGAGTTCGATTCAATCGCGCCGTCGGTCAATCGATTGCCCGAGAAGCCTGAGAGGTGGCGTACGATGAGGGCACCATCGACGGCGGCTGTTGGTGCGCCGCCGCTTTCGTCAACGTCAAAGTTGCACGCTGCCATCGCCGGGGCAACGAGTGCGAAGACCATGACAACGAACACGGCCGCAGAAACCAATGACGCAGGTATGACCGAAGCGCGTGGCCGCGCGGTGCCGTGAGTCATCACGTTAAGGCCGCAGCGCGTCGAGGGTATTTAAAACGTCGCTCGCGCTTTGTGTGGAACCCGTTGCGCGGACGCCGTTGATGAGCGCATTGTCGCCAAGGCCCAGCAGGTAGCGGATGATGAGCTGCGCGTCGGTGGTGGCTTTTGCGCCGCCCGCGCCGGTGCCACCGATGCCATCAATGTTGAGCTGATCGATGATGCTTCCTAGGTACACGGCGATTGCGTTGGCATCACTGCGTTCGGCGTTTGCGCCGATCACGTTGCCAGCGATCAGCGCCGGGCCGCGAATGCCCATCAGATAGCGCGCGATCAACACGCCGTCGGTGGCGGCGTCGAGCGAGCCGTTATTGTCAACATCAAGATTGGGCACGAACGCCCCCGCGGTGTAGGTCGCCGTTAGCGTTGTGGTGCCGACGTTGTTTGGAACGACATAGCTATGCGCAAGGGCTCCGCCGTCTGACCAGCTCGAAAACCGAAAGCCGTTGGTGCCACGGTTTTGCGGCGGAGCGACGACGTTGATCGGCCAATCTGCCCATGCGGTGAGCGAGCTGGTGCCCGATGTTGTAAACGGTTGATTGTTGACCCGAATTCGTAGCCCTGACGGCGCGCTTCGAAGCTGTAGCTCAACCTTTTGCGGCTGCATGATTCGACTCACGCTGGTGCGACGCCCCGAGCCATCGGTTGCGGTGAGGGTGATCTGCAAATAGGTGTTGTTGGTTGCGTCAAAGTCTTCCGGGGCGGGGCCGGTGAAGGTGACACTCGCGCCGGTGACTGGGCCGATCACGGGATGGGTGTGCGTGTCGTGAAACTTTACGACCGTCCACTCGAGCGAACTGGCGGCGATGGCGTTTCCGGAGCCGTCAACGGCGCTACCGGTAACCGTAATGTTTTGATTGACCCGAAACTCAGCGCCCGCAGCGGGCGAGGTGATCGTAGCGACTGGTTCGGCGTAAACGATTTTGTAGACGCCGTCATTAGCGCCTACATAGCTCGTGTAGTAGAGCGCTTGGCCGCTCGTGCCGTTGGGGCCAAAACGCAGTGAGGTTGCGCTGTCGGTGCCAAGGCTTCCGGCAAATGTGGTGGCGAGATTGGCTGCGCTACCTGCGCCAAGCCCTCCGGCCGCGTTGCCGTTGATTGAAAAAATACCACCGCATACGTAATCAGAAAACAAGAAACGACCGGCGTAGCTCGCGGGCCACACGCCGTTGGGCACAAATGCGCCGCCCGTGATCGATGCACAGCCGCCAGTGCTCAGACCGCCTTGAGTGGCGCTGCGACCGTAATCAAAGTACGGGCCGACCGCGCCAGGCGCAGTGCAATTCACTGCGCCATTGGCGACAGAGCCCTCACGGCATGGCCAGCCGTAGTCCGCGCCAGCGCGGCTCTCGTCGATCTCCTCGCGCGCGCCTTGGCCGACGTCGTTGATGAAAAAGCGCGTGTTAGCGGCGTTGGGATCCATCGCGAATCGAAATGGATTTCTGAGCCCCCACGCGAAGGTTTCCTGACAGTGGTCGTTACCCGAGTGGGTGCCGGTGAGGTTGCAGCGGCCCGTTGTTGCGCCTTGAAACGGGTTGCTCGCCGGAATGCCGCCGTCGCGCGTGATGCGCAAAATTTTTCCAGTGAGGACGTTTTTGTCGCGCGCGGCGGTGTTGCTGCCGCCGCTGCCGCCACGCGTTGGCGAGCTCGACCAATCTTGTCCGCCATCGCCGATTGAGATGTAGAGGAAGCCGTCTTTACCGAAATGCAAATCCCCCGCGTTGTGATTGCCGCCGCGCGCGGGCATGCCGTTGATGAGCTGCGTTTCGGTAGGGTTGATGCTGTTGGTTGCGTCATTCCAAGTAAATCGTGAGACTCGGTTGACGCGTTGACCGGACGACGAGTAGGTCGTTGGGCCGTAGCTCGGCGTGCCGCAGTCGCCGCCGTTTCTCGCGGTGTAGAAGATGTAGATGAACTTATTGTTCGCGAAATCAGGGTCGACTGCGATGCCCAGCGCGCCGCCTTCGGAGCTGGTGCAGAGCCCGGGGCGAGGATCGGCCATCGTTGCCTCGCCCGTCGTGTTGAAGCTGAGCGCGGGGGTGAGTGTGCTTCCCGTCAGGAGCCGCACGGTGCCGCCCTGTGAGGTGATCAACATACGGCCATCTGGCAGAAACGCGATGGCCGTGGGTTGCGACACCTGCGTTACCAGTGAGCTTGAAAATCCGGCGGGCAACGTCTGAGCGTTAGCACCGCCGCTCGGCAACAGTGCAAGTGTGAAGGCGAGCAAGACGATTGCGACGGCGAATCGGTTCAATCGGATCAAAGAAGTCGCGGTTGGCATGGCTCGCTCAAAACGAAGAAGAAGTGAACCGAGTTTATGCCAATGTCATGACTTGTGGGCCTGTTTGCCGACGAACGTGATTTTCGCTCATAGGAGCTTTTTTCTGTAAGACCCGCTTTAATTGAGCTAAACGACATTTTATTAATATTTCAAAAACGTAGTAAATCTATTGACAGCCCATATGCAGAAAGCTTTTTGAGAAAAAAGCCATATTTGTCTGGCACGGTGTTGCAGCCGCGGCGCAAATCCAACAATTTCGTTCACGGACCGTTGCAACCACAAGATGTAGTGATCCCGTCGTCGAAAAATCGCTACATTTAGTGCATGACTCGTTTTTTGATGGTTCGCTGACGTTGGCTCTCTGCCGCCGTAATCCACCGCCACGCGCGCGCCATGCGTCGCGTTCGATGGACGTGTTTCTCAAAGCCGACGGCAAGTTCGGCCAAGCACCGCATCGAACCACAACGAGCCTGCCTCCCGCTCCTCCCGCAATCCCCGCCAAAGGCTATTCATGACGCAATCTAAATCGCGCGTTGTCTCCATTGCATCTCGTTCGAGTAAAGCTCGTCCGACGAAGCTCGCCACGAAGCTTTTCGTGCTCGATACCAACGTGATGATGCACGACCCGACTTCGATTTACCGATTCGAAGAGCACGACATTCATCTGCCGATTTGCACACTCGAAGAGCTCGATAACAACAAAAAAGGCACCTTCGAAGTCAATCGAAACGCACGGCAAGTTTCGCGTTTTCTCGATGAGCTGGTCACCGATTTCGAAAACGGCATCGCCGACGGTATTCCGCTCAATGTGGCTTCTCGCGGCGCAGCCACAGGCCGATTGTTTTTGCAAACGGAGCCGCTCTCGGTAGAGCTGCCCGCATCGTTCGCCCCTGGCAAAGCCGATAACGAAATCATCGCGGTGTGTCTGCACCTGAAAAAGAAAGAACCGAAACGGCACGTCGTGCTCGTCTCGAAAGACATCAACATGCGCATCAAAGCGCGTGCGCTCGATGTGGACGCCGAGGACTACTTCAACGACAAAGTGCTCGAAGACTCCGATCTGCTCTACACCGGCATGATGGAGCTGCCTGCAGACTTTTGGGAGAAGCACAGCAAGGGCGTTGAAAGCTGGCAGCAGGGCGGCTCCACGTTCTACAAAATCTCCGGCCCGATCGTGCCCAAGCTTTTGGTGAACCAGTTTGTCTACACCGAGGTTGACACGCCGTTTTACGCGCGGGTCACAGCGGTCGAAGGCAAGATCGCAACGCTGCAAACGCTTCGTGATTTCGGTCATCACAAAAACGCGGTGTGGGGTATCACCGCGAGAAATCGTGAGCAGAATTACGCGCTCAATTTGCTGATGAATCCTGATATCGATTTCGTCACGCTCCTCGGTCAAGCGGGCACAGGAAAAACGCTCTTGACCCTAGCTGCTGGTTTGCAGCTCACGCTCGATCAAAAGATTTACAACGAAATCATCATGACTCGCGTCACCGTGCCGGTCGGTGAAGACATCGGTTTCCTACCCGGCACCGAAGAGGAAAAAATGACGCCGTGGATGGGCGCGCTCGAAGACAACCTAGATGTGTTGATGGGCGCCGACAACGACGCTGGCGAATGGGGCAGGGCAGCGAGCAACGAATTAATTCGTTCACGCGTGAAAGTGAAGAGCTTAAATTTCATGCGCGGCAGAACGTTTCTAAACAAGCTCCTAATCATCGACGAAGCGCAAAACCTCACACCGAAGCAAATGAAAACGCTCGTCACTCGCGCCGGTCCCGGCACGAAAGTGGTCTGCCTTGGCAACATCGCGCAGATCGACACGCCGTATCTCTCCGAGGGCTCGTCGGGTTTGACCTACGTTGTTGATCGCTTTAAGGGCTGGGAGCACGGCGGGCATGTCACGCTGCAGCGCGGCGAGCGGTCTAGGCTGGCTGATTACGCGGCGGAGATTCTCTAGCTTTGTCATGTTGAGCGGAGCGAAACATCGGGTGCTTAGGCGATCTGTTTCGCTGAACGGAGTGCGGGTGCTGGCTGATCCTTCGCTTTGCTCAGGATGACAAACCAGCACGTAGACGCCCACGAGCGATAAGCCCACGTTTGGAGCCCTCACTCCAAACTAAAACGGTCGTTTAAACGGCCGCGCTCTGCGGCGTACACTCCGAGCTTCCCTGAGACTCCGCGCCCGCTTGGGCCATTGGCAGCTATGACCACACGTTACGAAGTTCGCGATGGCGTCGCCATCCTCACCCTCGACAACGCGCCCGTGAATGGGCTCTCTTATGCGGTGCGTGCGGCGTATGCCGAAGGCCTCGCCAAAGCCAACGCCGACGCGGCGGTCAAGGCCATCGTCGTCACTGGCGCGGGCAAGGCATTCTCTGGCGGCGCAGACATCAAAGAATTCGGCTCGCCCAAGGCGCTCACTGAGCCGAACTTGGGCTCGATCATTCGTGCGACCGAAATGTCCGACAAGCCGGTGATCGCTGCGATCCACACGACTTGCATGGGCGGTGGTTTGGAATTGGCGCTGGGCTGTCATTACCGCGTTACATCACCGGGTGCAAACATCGCGCTGCCAGAAGTGAAATTGGGCCTCCTGCCCGGCGCGGGTGGCACGGTGCGCTTGCCGCGTGTGGTCGGTGTTGAAGCCGCGGTGAACATCATCGTTTCTGGCGAACCCGTGAAGAGCGAATTCATCGCCAGCTTCCCCGGTCAGAAACTCTTTGACAAAGTGATCGAAGGCGATTTGCTGACGGGTGCGATTGCGTTTGCAAACGAGAAAGCGGATGTGCGTCCGCTGCCGTTGGTGCGTGACCTCAAAACAGGTCACCCCGACGCAGACGCATTCTTTGGTTTCGCGCGAAACACCGCCAAAGCGATGGCGAAAAATTTCCCAGCGCCCGCGAAGTGCGTTGATGCTGTGCAAAACGCGACGCGGATGAAATTTGACGATGCGCTCGCCGCAGAGCGCGAGATGTTCGTGGCGCTGATGATGACGCCGGAGAGCAAATCACTGCGCCATCTATTTTTCGCAGAACGTGCCGCGTCAAAAATTCCTGACGTACCCGAAGACACCAAAACGCGAGACGTCAAAAAAGTCGGCATCATTGGTGCGGGCACTATGGGCGGCGGCATCGGGATGAATTTCCTCAACGCAGGCATCCCAGTCATCATCCTTGAGATGAAGCAAGAGGCTATTGATAAAGGCTTCGGCGTGATTCGTAAAAACTACGAAGCGCAGGTCGCCAAGAAAAAGCTCAAGCAAGACGTTTTGGATACCCGAATGAGCATGCTCACCAGCACGCTCGACTACGCGGATTTGAAGGACTGCGACCTGATCATCGAAGCCGTGTTCGAAGAGATCGGCGTGAAGCAAAAAGTGATGGAAGCGCTTGATGCTGTAGCTAAGCCCGGCGCGATTCTGGCGACCAATACCTCAACGCTCGATGTCAACAAAATCGCGAGTTTCACCAAGCGTCCGCAAGATGTCGTGGGCATGCATTTCTTCTCGCCAGCCAACGTCATGAAACTGCTCGAAGTGGTTCGTGGCGAAAAAACGGCGAAGGATGTTTTGGCGACGGTGATGGCGATCTCGAAAAAGATCAAGAAAACCGCCGTGATTTCGGGTGTGTGCGACGGCTTCATCGGCAATCGAATGATCGAGCAATACGGCCGCCAAGGCGGCTTCTTGCTCGACGAGGGCTGCACGCCACAGCAGGTCGACAAAGCCGTCGAAAAATTCGGCTTCGCGATGGGGCCATTCCGGATGGGCGATTTGGCGGGCAACGATATTGGTTGGGCGATTCGCAAACGTCGTTATGGCGAAAAGCCCAACATGCGCTATTCGAAAACGGCTGATTTGCTCTGCGAGCAAGGCCGCTTCGGGCAAAAGGTGGGTAAGGGTTGGTACGACTACGTACCCGGAAAGCGGGATGCCATTCCAAACGCCGACGTTGAGGCCATGATCGCCAAACACCGCGAATCGTTGGGCATCAAGCCCCGAAAAATTTCGGATGATGAAATCGTGCATCGCTTGGTGCTCTCGCTCGTGAACGAAGCGGCGCACATTTTGGAAGAGGGCATCGCCAACAAAGCGAGCGACATCGACATCGTCTACATCTATGGTTACGGTTTCCCACCGCATCGCGGCGGCCCGATGAACTACGCCGATCAGCTCGGCTTGTTTAACGTCGTGCAGATGATGAACAAGTTCGCCAAGAATCCGCTCGATGATGCGAATTTCTGGAAGCCCGCGCCGCTATTGGCGAAGCTGGTGGCTGAAGGTAAGTCGTTTAACTAACGGCAGGACGACGATCAGCTATGTCCCGTCGCTGCAGGTATTGCGCCGATAGTCCCTCCCCCTTCAGGGGGGAGGTTAGGAGGGGGATGGTTTTCCGTTCGATTTCCGAAGAAGACCATCCCCTCTCTAGCCCTCCCCTTGAAGCGGAGGGGACTTTGCGGCGTGCCAAATCGTCGGAGTTCGCATGAAGACCATCAAACTGATCGTCATTGCTGTGCTCGCCCTGCTAGCCGCGCTCATCATTGGACTGCTAGCAAAAACTTTTCTGACCCCCAGTAAGCAATTGCAGGTGAAGCCAGTGAATGCCATCGCGGTGGATGGGACGGCGGCCGCCGCTCGGCTCGGAGCGGCGGTCCGTTTGCAAACCATCTCGTCGGCCGCCGACCCAGAGGCAAACGCCGATGCGTTCAAAGCGCTGCACGCACATCTCGAAACGAGTTTTCCCAAGTTCCATGCGGCGGCAAAGCGCGAGTTGATCGGCGGCTACGGCTTGCTCTACACGCTCGCTGGCACGGATTCCGCAGCGAAACCGATTGCGCTCTTGGCGCACCAAGACGTCGTTCCCATCGCGCCCGGCACGGAGAAAGATTGGTCGCAGCCGCCGTTTTCTGGCGTGGTTGCGGATGGCTTCGTTTGGGGGCGCGGCGCGTGGGATAACAAAAGCAATTTGATGTCGCAGCTTGAGGCGATTGAACTGTTTTTGGCCTCGGGAGCAAAGCCAAATCGAACGATCTACTTTTTCTTCGGGCACGACGAAGAGGTGGGCGGTCGACGCGGCGCATTGGCGCTGGCTGAGCGCTTCAAAAAAGACGGTGTGAAGCTCGATTTCGTGTTGGACGAAGGTACGCTCATCGTTGAGGGCATCCTCAAAGGACTCGACAAACCCGCAGCGCTCATCGGCATGGCGGAAAAGGGCTACCTGACGTTGTTGCTGCAAGCCACAGCCACACCGGGCATTCATCGATGCCGCCACCGACCGCGAAACAAACCGCCATCGGGATGCTGAGTGCCGCGCTCGGTCGGCTCGAAGACAAACAGTTTCCGGTCGAAATTCGTGGTCTTGCTGCAGACATGTTCGACACCCTCGCGCCTGAGATGAATTTGCTCAATCGCGTGGTGCTCTCAAACCTGTGGCTCACCAAGCCCATCGTTGAATCACAGCTCGCCAAGGGCGCAAGCACGGCGGCGTTGCTCAGAACCACAACAGCTTTGACGGTGGTCAATGCCGGCGAGCGTGACAACGTGTTGCCCGGTCGCGCCGAGGCGCAGGTGAACTTTCGCGTGCAGCCAGGTGTGACCTCGGACGACGTGGTGAAACACACCTTGCTCGCCGTCGGTGAATCGCCGATCAAGGTCGAAAAGAAACCCGGTTTCGCCGAGCCGTCAAAGGTTGCCCGAACCGATGCACCGGGCTATCAGGCCATCGCCAAAACGCTTCGCCAATTGCACGGGGATATGGTCGTCGCGCCCTCACTGATGCTCGGCGGCACGGATGCACGGCATTTTGATGACGTAGCCGACAACGTCTACCGCTTCTCGCCGGTTCGCGCCGGAGCAAGCGATTTGCCGCGCTTCCACGGCACCAATGAGCGCATTTCAACTGCCAATTACGTCGAGATGATCCAGTTTTATTTTCAGCTGCTGCGCAACGTTAACGCAGACGCTAAACCTTAATTCGTATTGATACCCAAAGAGGCTCACCATGACTGATGCAGTAATCGTCTCCACCGCCCGCACTCCGCTCGCCAAGAGCTGGAAAGGCGCGTTCAACATGACCCACGGCGCAACGCTCGCAGGA
>JAAFHR010000430.1 GCA_013298455.1 Betaproteobacteria bacterium
GGGTGGCGGTGTTGCGGCAAACGCACGAGCAAGCCAACCGTCTTGCAGATATTCATTCGATTTCGAAGCCGTGTCCCAAATCTCAATCGAGCGAAAGTGCGAGAGATTGGGCTGCGGATAGCCGAGCCCCATCACTGCGGCGAGCTGCTTGTCTTTCCACAGCGGCATCAAGGGTTCGAGCGACGGATGCAAGCCGAATTGGTCAGTGAGCTGCAACACCTGATCGCGCTTGATGCCAATCGTTGGGCGCAGCGTTGCGTAAGCAGGATCTGCGTACGGAACCAGCGTGTTGAGCCCGTCGTTCGCCCCTTTGAGCTCAACCAAAATCAAGAGTTTCTTGTACGGCGTGTCGCTCGATTGCGCGGCTGAAAAACCAGGAAACCCGCTTGCACCAAGTGCGGTGACAATGCTTCCAGTAGCGGTTAAAAATTCGCGTCGTTGCATGATGAATTCCTTGGGCGTTGGGTGCCAAAACAGTACGTGTCGCTTAGGTCGGTTTTTTGACGCAGATTGCCCAGATCGCGCAGATTTACGCTGATTAGCTGCTGCAAGATAACGATTGAGCAAAAAATAATCTGTGTTCATCTGCGAAATCTGCGTAATCTGCGTCAAAGAATTGGCTTCAAGTTTGTCTCTTCTTACGTCGAGGCAAGGCGGCTAGCGTTGCCAAACGAAGCGATCACTTCAATTGGTACATCGGATCAAGGGCAAGCGTGCGCAGCCCTGAAAGGTCGTATTTGAGCGCCGTGGCTTGCACGGGTGGACCGGCGAGAATGGTCTTCCAGAGCATGTCGGCGTCCTCGGTTTTGCCGTATTGCGACAGCCATTTCTGCGAATCAAAAAAGTATTGCCCCTTGAGCTGTTGGTTGACGCCGTAGGCTGGCATGCCGCCGCTCATCGCGGGCACGGCCATCATTTCATTGGCGTTTCGCATCGCACCGCCGCCGCCGGCGGCAAGCCGCGCACGAGCTCGTTCACGCTGTCCGCCGAGCATGTCGCGATCAATGAGCGAGGCGGCGCTTGCTACCGTTACCGTCGAGGCGCTCGATGCCATTTCATCCGCCCGAAACAGGCGATTGAGAAAGCCTTTTCTGGCGAGCAGGGTCGTGGTGTTGAGCCACGCATCACCACCCGGCCAACCTTTCACATTCGGTGGGCCAAACAAATCTTGTCCGAGCTGACGCATGATCACTGCAAACGGTGCAGCGTCTTCGACTTCAAATTGAAATTGCCGCAACGAACCCACCACCAATTCAGCGGGTGATTTCACCAAGACCGCGCGATGCTCTGGCGCCCAAAATGCGTCGGATAACAGCATCGCCCGCAGCATCGGTTTAATCTCGTAGTTGGCATCACGCCACACACGGGCGATGCGCTTCACTTCAGCGGCATCCACATCGGGCGAGACCATCTCAAGCCACAGTTTTCCGACGATGAATTCGCTGGTTTCATGGCGCTTCAAGAGCATCGTGATCACGTCGTCGCCATTGAATTTGCCACGCTGACCAAAGATCAGCTTTTCGCCGTCGTCATGTTGCGCACGACGAAAACGAAATTCGCCCACGTCTGGATCCGTGCTCCAACCGGTAAACGCACGAGCGACTTCTTTAATGTCGCTTTCGGAGTAATTGCCCTGACCGAGCGTAAAAAGCTCCATCACCTCACGAGCGAAGTTTTCGTTGGGCGCACCTTTGCGGTTTTGCACGCCGTCTAAGTAAATCAACATTGCGGGGTCTTTAGCGACCTCACGAAGCATGACTGCAAAGTTGCCCAAGGCGTGCTGGCGTAGGAGCACGTTTTGTCGATACATCAACTGCGCCACACGCACCTTTTGCTGCGACGTGGCGAAATGGTTGTGCCAGAACAGCGTCATCTTTTCGGTGAGCGGTGTGGGCGTTGAGAGCATCTCGGCAGTCCACCAGGTGCGCAGCTCCAAGCCGCGAACGACCTGCTCACGGCGCTGCGCTTCTCTGCGCTCGTCCGGTGTCATGTCAGGGCGATATGGGCGCTCATATTTCGCCGACCACTCCGGCGCAGGGAAGGTCGCCACACGGCGCGTTTCGGCCAGCAGCTGATCGACGGCCTGTGCACGAGTGAGTTGCGTGAAGGCGAGAATTTCTTTGGGCTGCGCGGCGAAACTCGTGCGATTCAACAGATGCCGAGCGTCTTCGAAGCGAAGCTTGGCATCAGCGGAGCTCGTTGAGACGCTTGGCGCGGCCATCTGCGCATCCGCTTGGCTCGCCATCAGTAAGAGCGCCGCCACTGAGCCGCCCACCCACAACAGATAGCGAATCAAAGCGGCGTTGGCTGGATGTTTGAGGTGCATGATGGGCTCACAGAGAAGTTTTCTTGTTCCCCTCTCCCCCGGAGGGAGAGGGGTTAGGGGAGAGGGGGAAGGACATTCGAAGCTCAACCTGCGAGCTCCAAACAACGTCCCCCCTCTCCCCAGCCCTCTCCCTCAAGGGGAGAGGGGCGTGCTTGGCTACGCCTTTTTCGAGTTGTGTTTGTTCGCGTAGATCCGTTTGCTGGCTTGCTTTTGATCGCGGCGTACTTGGGCGCGTTCGGCGGCGCTAAATGTGCCGTCGGCTTTAAACGCGGCTTTTTCGGCGCGAATGGCGCGCTGTTCGGTGCGCAAATTCTTGGTTTCAGCTTTGGTTAGTTCGCCGCTGGCGACACCCTGATTGATGCGCTCTGCCTGTTTGACTTGCGTCGCGTTGATCGTTGGCGACGCCGTCTGCGCAAAGCTCGATGCGGTGAGCATCAGTGCGGCTGCACCAGCTAGCGCTAGTTTGACAAACGAGTGGGTTCGGTTCGATTTCATGGCGGTGTTCCTTTTTGAAGAGTGGCAGCGCCGGAGAGAGGGAAGCGCTACCTGCCTCCACAACGCAATGCTCTCGCAGATGAATGACCGCGTGCACAGGCGCTTTGTAAACAAACGTTACGTCCACCGCGAACTTACCCAGCGAACACCACACCGCTTATCGTGAGATTTCGTCCGACGAGCCCAGCTGTCACCAATCAACGACGCGATAAAGATCGCGAAATCAAGCACTTAGCAAAATCATTGAACCGAGCGTCGGGCGCGCCCGACACATTCATCAGCTTGGGTGATGTTTTGAGACGAAAAACAACGACATTGTCATCGTTTTGGCACATAAGTCCTTGAAACTACGTCTGTTTATTTGACTGGCACGAAAGCCGCTATTACGTCAATGTCGAAATGAGGTTTGTTATGGATATGTTCTTCCCCACTGCATCTGAGTTCGCTTGGAAACAAGCTCAGCAGCCC
>JAAFHR010000431.1 GCA_013298455.1 Betaproteobacteria bacterium
GCCTTTTCGAGCTTTAGCAAGGCGTGTCGCGTGTGGGTGGACGTGGCCACTGCGGCTCGAATGCCTGCGCGTTGAAGGGCGATTAAGGCGTTTTTCGCGCCTGATTTGGCCGGAACGCCCTCATCGACGCGCGCCAGATATTCAAAGTACCAGGCGTCCCAAAACCGCTGCAAGGGAAACGCCTCTCCCAAGGCTTCCGTGAGCACGAGGCTCCCGCCATCGCGCCCCAAACCAATGAGGCGGTGCGCTACCCCCGTTGGAATGCGCCAATCGATCTGCTCTGCGGCCACGTCGTGCGCAGCCATGGCGACGCGCTCGCTATCAATGAGCAATCCGTCCATGTCGAACAAAACGGCGGCGGGTGGTGATCGGCGCATGGCGGCTATCAAGTGCGAATCAGGCCACGTGCGTCCACGCCAAACCTTCATCTTGCGTGGCGATCAATACGTCGGCGTTGGATTGCGAAGCGCTCAGTGCTTCCAAAAACGCGTCGCGGACCAACTGCGGCTGATTGTTCTGCCGACTCAAATGGGCGCCAGCAACGCGCCTCAACCTCGGACTCACGATTCGCGACAACAGTGCGCTCGAATCGTCATTCGACAAATGCCCGAAACGCCCGCCAATACGGGCTTTGAGCCGTGCGTGGTAGTTTGAGTGACGAAGCATTGTGAGGCAGTGATTGGCCTCGAGAAATAGGGCGTCGCAATCACTGAGCGACTGCTCGATGTGCGCAGTACTCTCACCCACGTCGGTGAGTACACCGAGCCGAAGCGCGCCGTCTGTGACGACCATTTGAGCGGGCTCACGCGCATCGTGCGGCACAGGAAACGGTTGGATTTCCAGATCATCGATGGCAAATGCATCATGCGAATCAAAGCCGCGAAGCGTGCAGTCGGCCCACATCGATTCGGTTGCCGAGAGCGTGCCAAAGGTGAGCCAAACTGGGATACCCAAACGCCGCGCGAGACGCGGAGCGCCGCCGACATGATCGCCGTGTTCGTGGGTAATCACGATCGCGGTGAGTTGCGACAAATCAAAACCGATTCGCTCACTGCGCTGGATTAACGACTTGATGCCAAAACCACAATCGATCATGATCGTGGTGGATGCCGATTGCACGAGGAGCGCATTGCCCTCGCTGCCGCTACCGAGGCTGGCGAATCTCAAGGATTCCCCGCCAGCCTGCGCTGCCCAGACATCAAACTACTTGAGCTGTTCGTGGAGCAATGTGACGATGCGCGCGCCAACGGGGGTGTCGTCAGCCACGCCCGCTTTGTCTTGCACGACGACGGAGGTTTTGCCAGCCGTTTCTTTCAACGCAACGCGATACTGCTCGGCGAGTGCCTTTTCATCGCGCCAGAAGGCCAGCTTGTCGAGCATGCCCTCTTTGCGGCCTGCGCCATCAGGGTCGGCGTAGCGCACGTAGTAAATGCCAGCATTGCGGTCACGATCTACGACGGTGAACCCAACGCGATCGAGCGCCAAGCCCACGCGACGCCATGCGCGGTCATAGCCATCATTGAGCGTGAGCGACGTCAGCTTGCCGTCTTTGACGATGCTCGCTTGATCGATACGAGCCACTGGTGTGGGAGCAACCGCGCTAGTGGCCAGCTGTTGGGCCAATTCACGCGGCGTACCCAGATACTGCATCATGCGAGCAAGCATTTCAGCTTCAAACTCTGGCTCAGGTTTACGCGGCTCCCAGCGGAATTGAGGGCTCGCCGTCGTTCCAATCGATTTCTCTTCCATGCCACGGTGGCTGACGTAAATCTCGGTGGTGCCGTTCGCGCCGCGCTCGAAACGGGTGCGGTACTTGTCGCGGGTGCCGCTGGAATAAACGTTATCGAACACCTTGCCGATAGTGCGGCGAATGATGTCGTCGTTGATCCGTGCGCGGTTTTCTGCCCAATCGGTTTCTTGGATACCGATACCGGCGTTGTCCACCACCAAATTCAAATTCAACGTGCCCCAGAATTCGCGTACGCGCTTGAAAATGTCGTCAGCGTTTCCAGTCACGACCAACCAACGCTCCGTGCCCGAGCGCTCAATGCGAATGCCCGCTTGCGATGGCAACACACCACCTTGGTTTTGGAGCGCCGCAGCGCGAGACTGAGCATTGACGCCAGAGAGCGTTGCGGTACCGCCAACGCGGAAACGCTCGTCGTATTTCGGCGGCGTCAAATCAGGGGGAATTTCCAGCGCTGGGCCGCTCGATGCGCTGCGATATTCGACACGTTTGCTCTCGAACGGGTTGAGCGAATCAAGGGTGCTGCAACCGGCAAGCGCCGTGATGGCGAGCGCCACGAGGCCAGTCGAGACGATTTTTCGCTGTGTCACAAAACTCTGCATACTTTTCCCTTGGTAAGGCATTGGTGCGGCGCTGAATCGAAGCGCTGCGTCGGTCAGATGAAGTGTCAATTAAATCAGTGAGGCGTGCTTGAGCGCGGCTTCAATCGTGGCGTGAAACTGCGGCGACAGCGGTGTCATCGGTAACCGAGTCGTTGCGCCGCATTTTCCCATTCGCTCGAGCGCCCATTTCGGCGCAATCGGATTGGCTTCCACGAACAAATCCTTGTGCAGGAGCGACAGCGTATCGTTGATCGCCAAGGCCGCCTTGAAGTCGCCCTTCAAAGCGCGGGCGTACATTGTTGCCATCGCTTCCGGCGCGATGTTAGCGGTGACAGAAATCACGCCGTCTGAACCCATCGAAACGAGCGAAAGCGCCGAATCATCGTTGCCGCTGTAGACCACAAAGGGCTTGTTCGGCAGGATTTCAACGCGCACCCGACGAAGCAGTTCAGCGCCGCGACCGATGTCGCCCGTTGCGTCTTTGATGCCGACGACACGGGGCAATTTCGCGAGGCGAATCGTTGTCTCGGTTGACATATCAGCGACGGTTCGGCCCGGCACGTTGTACAAAATCAACGGCAAATCAACCGCGTCCACAATCGCTTTGAAGTGCTGATACAAGCCCTCTTGCGTGGGTTTGTTGTAGTACGGCACGACCGATAAACATGCATCGGCCCCAACGGACTTCGCAAACTGCGTCAACTCAATGGCCTCTGCGGTCGAGTTTGCGCCCGTTCCCGCAATCACGGGAATACGACCTGCAGCATGTTTCACGGTCGTTTCGATCAACTGGAGATGCTCGTCAAAACTCACCGTTGGCGATTCACCCGTGGTGCCCACAATCACAATAGCCGCTGTTCCGGCCGTGACATGCCAATCGATCAAACGTTTCAACGCGTCCAAATCAAGCGAACCATCGCCGCGCATGG
>JAAFHR010000432.1 GCA_013298455.1 Betaproteobacteria bacterium
CAATGCGACAGCGTTTCGGTTCACCACGCCCAATACCATCGCTTGTTCGTCGAATTTGAATTTCACGCTCACGGTGAATTACACAGGCGGCGGCTCGCCTACCGCGTTGCCACTCAATTTCAACGTCGGTGCGCCGTCGGTATTGACGGAAAACTTCGACGCAGTGACCGTCCCAGCGCTCCCTGCCGGATGGACGACTGAGCGAACGGGCGCAACGCTGCCAACGCCATGGGCAACGACGGGTACCGGTGCCGACAGCGCGCCGAACGCAGTGTTCATCGTTGGCTCGGATTCGCTAGCCACTAACAGCTTGATTACTCCGCCGTACTCGCTGCCCGCTTCGCCCACGGCTGCCGTTTTCTCGTTTAGACACAACTGGAGCTTCGAGTCGTCGGGTTTCGGTAACTTTGACGGCGGCGTGCTGGAGATATCGACCGATGGCGGAGCGACTTTTAGTGACGTAACTTCGGCAACGATCGGGGCAACGTTTGTGAGCGGTTCGTATCCGGGGGTGATCGCAACGACCGGTAACCCGCTCAGCGGCCGATCCGCTTGGGTGGGAACGCAGACCAGCTACGTCACAACCAGCGTACAACTGCCGCTTTCGCTCAACGGGCAAACGGTGCGTTTTCGGTTCCGTGCAGGCTGGGATGAATCGGTGCGAAATGCGGGCAACAACTGGACGATTGACGGTGTGAGCTTGCGAGCTGGCTTTAGTTGCGCGAGCCCCGGCGGTGGCGCTTGTGTGGTGAGTAATCTCACCGTAGGCGGTACAGTGACCGGGCTCGCCGGGAGCGGCCTCGTGCTGCGCAATAACGGCGGCAACAACTTGAGCATTGCGACCAACGGCGCGTTCACGTTTAGTCCGCCCGGATCCACAGGCACGGCCTACGCAGTGAGCGTGTTTACGCGGCCGCAATCACCGGCTCAGCGTTGCGATCTCAGTAACGCCAGTGGCACCGTTGGCAGCGTTAACGTGACCAACATCGGCGTCAACTGCGTCACCACGCCACTCAATCTAGACGACAGCGAAGCGCCCGACGAATACAGCGCAGCGACCGATGGCGCGCTCTTACTCCGTTATTTGTTGGGCCTGCGGGGCAGCGCGCTCACAGATGGCATTGTTGGCACGAATGCGCGAAGAAACGGCGCGCAGATCGAAGCGCACATTGCGAGCCTACTGACCTCGCTTGACGTGGACGCCGATGGCACCACCAAAGCCACCACCGACGGCATTCTCATCCTGCGCCGCTTGCTCGGCTTGTCGGGCACGCCGCTCATCAATGGCGTCCGGAATTCAAATCGAACGAGCACCGATATTGGCAACGCTATCGATGCGCTGAAGCCTTAGCGCCCTCTGGCAGCAGCTCGCGCTGCTGCTGAAATTTGCCGTTGGCATTGCGGCCGATGGTTTTGACGATTGACGCGCGGTTGGAGCGAGCGCTCGGCTTTCGTCTCAAATCGCGGGTGATTCTGAATTCTGTTTTGACGGGCGTGCAAGCCTGTGGCATTGCAGAGGCCTCTTGCAGTCACTTGCATTGTTGACTTTTATGTTTAAAATACGAATCATTCGTATTAACGATGCTGTATTCGCTGATTCAGCCTCCCCACTCAATATGATCGTTTGTATCTGTCACGGCATCAACGAGAAGGCCCTCCGATCTGCCGTTGAATCGGGGGCCACCACCATGAGCGACTTGCAAGCGCAAACGGGCGTGGCTACGTGTTGCGGCAAATGCGCAGACTGTGCCAAATGTGTGCTCAGCGAGGCGCTAAACGAGTTGCGCAACGAGGTACTCAGCGTGGTTAGCGGCGAGCGCTTTTTGCAGGCCGCATAGCACTTCGGTCGGCGCGTTTTGTCGATGCTTCAAACTTCCGAATCAAGCGGCTACGCGGCCGCGCATGAAAGCGCTCACCTTTCTGCGCAATCCACAAAACGAACGTAAACCCTATCGTTTTTACTCTGTAACTATTTGATTTTATTGCGGTTTCGTCTGTGGCTCTGCCATAATTCGATGAGCCCTGCTCGAGGCCAAGGCTCATTGTTGATGTGTCGGTATCGCCATGCCGCAGCACTTGAAGCCTCTTCCCAAACCACGCATTGGAGCAGCTCATGAAGGGCGACAAAGACGTCATCAAACACCTCAACAAAATTCTCTACAACGAGCTTGTGGCGATCAATCAGTATTTCTTGCACGCGAAGATGTTCAAGAACTGGGGTCTTGAGAAACTCGGCGCGTACGAAATGCACGAGTCCATTGACGAGATGAAACACGCGGACCGTTTGATCGAGCGCATCTTGTTTTTGGAAGGCCTGCCCAATTTGCAAGACCTAGGCAAGATCATGATTGGTGAAGACGTCAAAGAAGCGCTCGCCTGCGACCTAAAACTTGAAATGATTGCGCACCCCGATTTGGTGGCAGCTATTGCACACAGCGAAGGCGTAAAAGATTACGTGTCGCGCGATTTGTTGAAGGAGATTTTGGCGAGCGAAGAGGAGCACATCGATTGGCTCGAAACGCAACTCGATCTGATCAACCGGGTCGGTTTGCAGAATTACCAACAAAGCCAAATGGAAGTGCGCTCAGGCTCGTAGCGCGGGTAACGGTCAAATCGTTGGGTTCAACGAGCACTGATGAGCTGCCCAGCTTATCGCTTGCCAGCCTTACAAATTATGGGCTCAGCTATGATTCGCGAGATAGTTGAATAGTGTATAGAACTGCTTATAGCCCATACATTTTCTGTGTTGCACTGAATAAGTTGGGGTATCACTAAGTTACAGCGAATCAATGGTTCGGATGTTCTGGGCGGCTTGTGCGCGAATTGCTTCACGCGCTTCATCGTCCAACCGACTCACATGCTGCATCATCAATGCAGCGCGCTGATTGCGGCTCATCTCGGCTTCGTTTCGCAATAAAAAATCCCAGTAAAACGTTGTCATCGGGCAGGCTTGCGAGCCGGTTTTGACATCGGGTTTGTAGCGACAACCAGCGCAATAGTTGCTCATCCGTTTGATGTACGCACCGCTCGCGGCATAGGGCTTGGTCGTGAAGCGGCCGCCGTTGGCGTAAAGCGCCATGCCCGCCGTGTTGGGTAGCTCTACCCATTCGATTGCGTCGACGTAGACCGCCAAATACCAAGCGCAAACGTCTTGCGGAATGAGGCCCGCGATGAGCGCAAAGTTGCCCGTCACCATCAGGCGCTGAATGTGGTGCGCGTAGCCATGATCGAGCGTTTGCTTGATGGATTGGCGCATGCAATTCATGTGTGTCTCGCC
>JAAFHR010000433.1 GCA_013298455.1 Betaproteobacteria bacterium
CGCCCAATGGCGAAAAAAGACGGACTTTTTCTCTATTTCGTGCTCGACAAATCAAGGTCGAACCTAGCTCTCGCGCGACGCAAATTGCTCGACGTCGAAGGGCAGATGGAAGTTTAGGCAGCGTCATGCGGACTCAGACTCGCCGCCGGAAATGGCGGCTGGTCGGGTCGGTGGGCGCTGGTGGGGTTGGTGCGCGCTATTGCGCGGTGAGCGCTCGGTCTGCGAGGTCTAGGCCGTCAGTGACCGCTCGATGCCGCCTCTACCAGAACGACATACAAGACCTTTGTTGGCGCGCCCGACAGGAGTCGAACCTGTGACCCTTGGCTTCGGAAACCAATACTCTATCCAGCTGAGCTACGGGCGCGTGTGTCGTGATCGACTTGTTAATTATAGGCAGCGCTGGGCAAACGCTTGAACCCGTATGCATTCGCCGAGCCTTGCGCCGCTATAATTTCAGGCTTCCTGCGCGATGCGCAATTTAGTCAACCCAAGAGCATTTTCGGTCATGAGCGACGGACACGGCGACTTAATCAAAACTCCAAAACAACTCATCATCGTTTGCATCGTGGCGCTGGTCGTGCCCGTTGCCATCGCCTATTTGGGCGCGCAGCTGGTCACCGGCTCGAAGCGTATCGATGAGTCTGAGGCCAAAAAATCAGTCGAGCAACGCATTAAGCCGATCGGCGAAATCGCCAAGTTTGACGGCACACCGCCGCCCGCACCGGCGGTTGCTGCTGCAGGCGCTGTGGTGAAAGCCAAGAGCGGTGAAGAGGTTTACCAAACGGCTTGCACCGCGTGTCATGGCGCGGGCATTGCCGGGGCACCAAAAACCGGCGACAAGGCCGCCTGGGGGCCGCGCATCGCACAGGGCGCCGCCACGCTCTACAAACACGCGATCGAAGGCTTCAAGACGATGCCCGCCAAGGGCGGTCAAACAGCCCTTTCCGACGACGAAGTGAAAGCGGCGGTGGACTATCAGGTCGCCAAAGCCAAGTAAGTTGTACCGAACGGCAACGCATCACCAAACAACGCGCCCCTCGGCGCGTTTTTTGTTTGGGCGTTGTCATGTTGAGCGGAGCGAAACATCAGTGTGCGTGACAGCTTTGTCCCTAAAACCGAAATTCACCGCCACCCGATCCTTCGCGTTGCTCAGGATGACAGCGTTGGCGATTGGCGCTAATCACCGTTCGAATCCCCCGAGCCAACAATGAGCACCTACGCCATTGGCGACGTCCAGGGCTGCGATGACGAGCTGGCCGAACTCCTTGCCCTCATTCGTTTCAACCCAGCGAAAGACAAAGCGCTGTTCGTGGGCGATTTGGTCAATCGCGGGCCGAAGTCCGCTGAAGTGCTGCGCCGTATCAAGGCGCTTCACGAGCTTGGCGCGGCTGACAGCGTGCTCGGAAATCATGATTTCTTCCTCATCATGGCGCTCGAAGGCTTCTCGGCGCTGCATGACGGCGATACGCTTGAGCAAGTGCTCACATCGAGCGACGCAGCCGAATTGATTGAGTGGTTGCGGCACCGTCCGCTAATGATCGAACTGGGCGAACAGGTGATCGTACATGCCGGTTTGCTTCCGGCTTGGACACTCGCCGACGCCCGCGCATTGGCGAAAGACATCGAATCGGAGCTCCGTGGCTCGGGTTATCGTGAGTTTCTCAAAACCCTTTTCGGAAACGAACCGCGCATTTGGCACGATGATTTGCGCGGTTTGGCTCGTCACCGCGCAACGGTCAACGCGTTTGCGCGGCTTCGATTTTGCACGCCGTTTTCGGAAATCGAATTCAAAGAAAAACGCGAGGCTTCGTTCGCGCCACCCGGATTTGCGCCCTGGTTTGCCCAGCCCGCTCGGCGCAGCAGCCAGAGCCACGTGATCGCTGGGCATTGGTCGAGCGAAGGCCTGCGGCTCATGCCCAACAACAGTTTGCTCGATTCCGGTTGTCTGTGGGGCGGCGCGCTCACCGCGATGCGACTTGAGGACCGCGCGGTGTTTCAAGTGCCGAGCGCTCAGCCGATCTCGCTCGCGTCGGACTGAACCGCCGCACGGATCAGCGCTTCCGCTTCGGCGGCCACGGCGCGGCGATTCGTGTTTGCGCAATCAATCGCCCGCAAAAACTGCACTTCCACGACCATGGGTGATGCTGCGTGAATCGAGCGCAGCGATTGGAGCAAATTCATCTCGCCAATGTAGGCCGCTGCATCACTTCGCTTTCCTTGAGAAAAATAGCGAATCGCCACCACCCAAACCTCGCCACCCGCCGCCACCACGGGCTCCAAGAGCGACGCATGAAACTTCAAAACATCATGGCCGATGCTCGTCGTGCCCTCGGGAAACACCGCCACCGTCTCTCCCGCCGCCATCAGCTCGTGCACGACCGTTCCGAGCCGAAGCGTCTCTTTGCGATCGCTTCGGTCGATGAAAATGGTGCCCACGTTGGCGAGCAATCGCCCGGCCAGCGGCCATTGTCGGAGCTCCGATTTGGCGATGAAATGGCAAGCGCGCTCACTATTGAGCGCAAAAATGTCTGCCCACGACACATGGTTGGCCACCAGCGTCACCGGCCGTTCCGCGCCGCTTGGAAAATTCACCGCACGCACGGTCACCCCCAAGATACCCAGAAGCTGCCGCGACCAAGTGCGCACGATATGGCGACGTTTCTCTAAATTGCCCCAGCGATAGGTCGTGACGGAGATGACCAGCCCGCCGAGCATTTTTAGGAGCAACCGTAAGAGCCGTAGACCAAATCCCATAGACGCTGAGCGATAGAAAATAACTGGTAGTCGAATTGAACCAATTTCTCTATTATTGCGACATAGAGACAGATGATCCGTTTGAAGCCTGCCTACGCTTTTTTCTTATGGATCAGTGGCGCAATTGTGCGCGATAAACCGTCTTTCACCGTGTATCGAAGCCCTCAGGAGAACACAACATGTCACGAATTCTTACCCTTAGCTTGACCGCCGCAGCGCTCGCGCTGGTTGGCTGTGAAGCGACTGCCCCCAAAATGGGCACCGACAGCGCGAAAACCACGGCGACCGGCTCTGCTGGCGGCGCGGGCGCGCAAAACGTAAACGCCAAGCTCGGTCGTTGTGATCGTCCAGCGGGCACCATTGCGCTGGTGGAAGACACGAGCCTTGATTGGTATCGTGCATATTTGGACAAATATCGCCTTGGCTCCACCACGCCAGTGCTCCGATTGCTGATTCAGCAATCCAACTGTTTCATCGTGGTTGAGCGC
>JAAFHR010000434.1 GCA_013298455.1 Betaproteobacteria bacterium
GAAAATTGAGCACGTTAGGCTGCGTTTCCACTACGCCGCGCGTCACCACCGGATTCGGATCAACAGCTCGACCCACCGACGCCGTGCTGGCGCGAAACTGCGGAATCACCTCGCCCATCCGAGCCGGCGGCGCACCGCGCAAATCGGGCTCCGCCGCGAAACGAACTTGGTTTTGGCCGACATGACGCCCAGCAACGAAGCTTGCCGCAGCGATCGCCGTCACCGCGCCCGGCACGCTGGCGTGCACGTAAGCTGGCGGACGCCATGGATCTTCGGCAATGTTTCGCACATACGGACGATTCACTTGACGCCAATACGTCGGCGTGTAGGTGTACCAAGGCACATACGGCTCGTTCCAACCGAGCGGCACCCATGAATAGCTGGGCCCCACGCTGGTGCTCACGCTCCAACCATTACCGCCGAAAAACGTGACAAGTGCAGGAGCGTAAACAGCACGACCGACGTACTGACCGGGGCACCACGCCCAACGTCCGCCGACCCGCACCCAACGCCCGTAGTGAAACGGCGCAAAGCCCCACGGCGCATCATCGATCCACGTCCAGCCCCACGGCTGCACGTACGACCAACGACCGTTTCGGTAAGGCGCCCAGCCCACGCTCACGGTACTCGGATACCAAATGCGGCCGTACTCGTAACTGTTTTCCCAATAGCCGTGATCGTCGAGATCCCGCACGCCAATCATCCACGGATTCAAGATGCCGCGATTACGTTGCTCCCAACGATCAATGCGACGATCCCGCGCCACGACCCAACCTTCAAAGCCGCCACTCGAATAGCTCGCGTACGCCCGCTCATAGCGCACACCGCCTTGGTCAAACGTCACGGCATCGGCCGAATTGATCCATTGCACGCGGCCGCCCGTGTTGAGCTCTGCTTGGCCGGAGCGCGCACGCACCGCGCTGGGGCCGAAGCCACCGCCGGCTGTCACGAAATACAACCCCGGCTGCACAAACGAAATTTCGCCATGCTCGGTAATCACGCGCATCGCGTCTTTCGGCTCCCATTCACGAATGCGAACCGCCAAGCCGCCGCTCCCAAGCCGCGCTACCAAATTGTGATCGTCAAAGCGCTCAAAGTAAACATTGGCGCCGCCTGAGAGCCACACTTGAATCGGCCCCACATCGAGCTCTGCGCGACCCGCGTCGCTCACCCACACATTGTCGCCTGCCGTCACCGGGTAATTCCTTTGCACCGGTTGCCAGCTATCGCGGCCATTGGCAATCTGCACATCCCCCGCGTATTCAGCCAAGCGAGCCACGCGGCCGGGGGCGTCGGCGTGCGACGCGGCGGTAAACACGGTTAGTACTGCAAACGTCGTCATCAAAGCGCGTGACGCCCAACGGTACAAATCAGTTCGAATCATGTGAACTCCTTCAGTCTGCAAACTTGGCAGACAAATCTCACGTCGCAACGGCGACGTACACAGTATGACGCGGTAGTGTTCGTGTGTCTGACTAAACGTGTGAAATGGTTCAATCGTTGACGAAATGGGTCGTCGCCGGCGGTCAGCGTGAGAGCGTTTTTGCCACCGATTCCACAGATGAACACAGATTTTCCCGATGATCAACTTAGCTTCGGGGTCTGCCCAGCAGGTAGCGTTGTCATGTTGAGCCAGCAAAACATCAGATCGCAAACAGTTGTGGACGCACAAACGACGCTGCATGCTCTTCTAATCTTACGAAATCGATGACGGCTGGCCGCGCCAAATAAACTGTATACTTGAACAGTATTTTTACGCTACCTAAAAATGTCACTCGCCATCACCTACAGCCGCGCTCTTTCTGGGCTTCACGCCGAATTAGTCACCGTTGAAGTGCATTTGGCGAACGGCTTGCCAGCGTTTAATTTGGTGGGGCTGCCCGATACCGAGGTGCGCGAAAGCCGTGATCGGGTGCGCGCGGCGATCCAAACGGCGGGCTTCGAATTCCCTGCACGCAAACTCACTGTGAACCTTGCGCCTGCGGATGTGCCGAAAGAATCTGGGCGCTTTGATTTGCCGATTGCCATCGGCATTTTGGCGGCGAGCGGGCAGTTGCCGAGCGCCCGTTTGGCGGAGCTGGAATTTGGCGGTGAATTGGGTCTGAACGGTGACTTGCGGAGCGTTCGCGGCGCACTGGCGATGGCGCTGGCGGCTACCAAATCGGGGCGTTCGTTGGTGTTGCCAAGGATGTCAGCCACCGAGGCGATCATGGCTCCGAACGCCAGTGTTTACGCGGCTGACACGCTGCTGCAAGTGGCGGCCCATGTGGCCGGACGAGCGTCGCTCGCAAGCCCCGATGTGGCCGAAGTTGTAGCGCCTGTCACCTACCCCGATTTGAGTGATGTGCGCGGCCAAACGCAAGCAAAACGAGCGCTCGAAATCGCCGCTGCTGGGCGACACAGCTTGCTGATGATCGGCCCGCCGGGCACGGGAAAAAGCATGCTCGCGCATCGCTTGCCGGGGATATTGCCGCCGCTCACCGAGCAAGAATCGGTCGATAGCGCGGCAGTGCTCTCCCTCGTCGGGCGCTTCAAAGCCGAGCAGTTCGGGCAGCGCCCGATCCGCGCGCCGCACCACACGGCAAGCGCGGTGGCGATGGTCGGTGGTGGAAGCGATCCGCGCCCCGGTGAAATTTCCCTCGCTCATCATGGCATTTTGTTCCTCGACGAACTTCCAGAATTTGACCGAAAAGTGCTCGAAGTGCTGCGAGAACCACTCGAGACGCGACACATCAATATTTCCCGCGCTGCAAGGCAAGTGACCTTTCCCAGCCATTTCACCTTGATCGCGGCGATGAATCCATGCCCGGATGGCTATGCGGGCGCAAACATTCCGGCGCGACCCTGCCGCTGTGCGCCAGATCAAATTTCTCGATATCGAGGACGAATTTCCGGGCCGCTGTTGGATCGCATCGACTTGCAAGTGCAAGTGGCGGCGCAGTCGGCGCAAACGCTTCGCACGCCCGTCACCAGCGAATCTTCAGCCACCGTTCGTGAGCGCGTGATGGCTGCGAGTGAGCGACAACTTGCTCGCCAAGGCATTCCCAATGCAGATCTAGCAAGCGCGGCACTGGATGAACATTGCGCGCTGGATGCACCCACCGAAACTTTATTGCGCCAAGCGGCTGACCGGATGGGGCTCTCGGGCCGAGGTCAACACCGCGTGCTCAGAGTCGCGCGAACCATTGCCGATTTGGCCGGTGCAGCGAGAAT
>JAAFHR010000435.1 GCA_013298455.1 Betaproteobacteria bacterium
CCGGCGCATCGCACAAACGCGCCGAAGACGGCATCGTGCTCGTTGATCCAGACCGTTGCATGGGTTGCAATTACTGCTCATGGGCCTGCCCCTATGGCGCTCGTGAGCTTGACCAAGACCAAGGCGTGATGAAGAAATGCACGCTCTGTGTGGATCGCATTTACGATCAACAATTGCCCGAAGCGGAGCGGCAGCCTGCCTGTGTGTTGGCGTGCCCCACGCATGCGCGCCATTTCGGTGATTACGACGATCCAAAATCCAAAGTGTCGATGCTCGCGGCATCGCGCGGTCGCCAAGACATGCTCGGTGATTTGGGCTACAAGCCCGTCAATGCGTACCTGTCGCCTCGAAAACCCGCGAGCGTAGATGCGCTGCCGCTTCGACAAGGTTTGAGTGACAAGGCCAAGGCGTTTGTAAACCGTTTGATATCGCTATGAAACCCGCTTTTTCTGTCATCTTTTTCACCGTGATGTCGGGCGCGGGATTGGGGCTCATGGTGTGGCTTCTCATTGCTTCAATGATGAGCTCGCACATTCGCATGCCAAGCGCGACCCTCCTCCAAGGCGCGGCGATTGCTGGCGTGTTGATCGTGGCAGGATTGTGTTCGTCCACCTTACACCTAGCAAACCGTAAAAACGCGATTTATTCATTGACGCAGTTCAAAACGTCATGGCTCTCGCGCGAGGGCGTGTTTGCGATTGCGTTGTTTCCCGTTGCTGCGATTTATTTGTGGCTATTCACTAGCGCTGCGCCAGTCATGGCGTTGAAGTTTGTGGCGTTCGTGTTGATCGCGTTGGCGCTCCTAATTCTGTACTGCACCGGCATGATTTACGGCTGCTTAAAAACGATTCCGCGTTGGAATTCTTGGCTCACGCCCACGAAATACGTGCTCTTCGGTTTGATGAGCGGCGCGGTGCTTTTCGTGGCGGTTCTCTCAACGCGGCCCAGCGAAATTGGCCCACTGGGGCGGCCTTGGGTGGCGATTGTTTTGCTCGTCAGCGGCCTAGTGGTGTATCTCGCCTACCTGCTCAAACATCCTCGAAAGCAACACAGCATCAACGACGCACTCGGACTCAAACAAGGCCAAGTGCGGCTCTTAGATGTCGGTCATACCCACGGCACGTTTCTGACCAACGAATTCGGTTTCCAGCTGGCGCGTGAACGCGCTCGGGTGCTGCGGTGGGTCTCGATTGTTTTGGGATTTGTGTTGCCGCTGGTGCTCTTGTTTTTTAAAGACACCCCGCCGTTTGCGCCGTTTGTTTCGTGTTTGGTCGGGCTCTTTGTTGAGCGTTGGTTGTTCTTCGCCGAGGCGGAGCATGTGGTGCGGCTCTATCACGGGCAGCAGCGGGTTTAGTGATGCTCCCGCAAATGGTTCCCCTCTCCCCCGGAGGGAGAGGGGCTAGGGGAGAGGGGGACGGTGGCGCGAGCGCGTTGCTCTGTTCTCAGAATCAGCCACCCCCTCTCCCCAACCCTCTCCCTCGAGGGGAGAGGGAGCACTCGCCGCTCGGGTCGGAGAACGCTTGCGACACGTAACCCGCTTCCTCCCCTTCCTAGCCTGGTGGCCGCTCCTGAAAAATCGCGCGGTCCTGCGCGCCGATGTCTTGGCGGGACTCACCGGCGCAGTCGTCGTTTTGCCACAAGGCGTAGCCTTTGCAACGCTTGCAGGCATGCCGCCAGAATACGGTTTGTATTCGGCGATGGTGCCTTGTGTAATCGCAGCGCTACTCGGCTCATCGCGGGTGATGGTGACGGGGCCGGCCAACGCCATTTCATTGACGATTTTGGCGATCATGGCGCCGCTGGCCGCGCCGGGATCGGATCGCTATGTGGCGCTCGTTTTGACGCTCACGTTCATGGTCGGCATTTGGCAGTTGCTTTTGGGTTTGGCGCGCGCGGGCAAACTCACGCAGTACGTTTCGCACACCGTGATCGTCGGATTTACAGCGGGCGCTGCGGTGCTGATCGTGAATTCGCAAGTGCGCAATTTTTTCGGCGTCGACATTTCTCGCGGCGCGAGTGTGTGGCAAACGCTGCGTGAATTTTTTCCAGCGATCACTGCAATCAACCCCGGCGCGCTGATCGTTGGGCTTGTAACGCTCATCGCAGCACAGCTCTGGAAGCCCCTAAATCGCTGGGTTCCAGCGATGCTCGTTGCGGTGATTGTGGGCGCGCTAGCGGCGGCGACGATTCATTCGCTACATCCAAATTGGGTCATCAAAACCGTGGATGCGCTGCCCGGCGCACTGCCAAGATTGTCAATGCCCGAGCTCTCGGTTGACAACCTCAAGCTGCTGCTCGTGCCCTCGCTCGCAATGACTTTACTCGCGCTCGCCGAGGCCGTTTCCATTGCGCAAGCGATGGCGAAAAAACGCAATGAACCGCTTAACGGCAATCAAGAATTTTTGGGACAAGGCGCGGCCAACGTGATCGGGTCGTTTTTCTCGGCGTATCCATCGAGCGGCTCGTTCAATCGATCCGGAGTGAATTTGGCCGCCGGCGCGTTCACGCCGTTTTCAGCAATTTGTGCGGCGGTGTTTCTAGTGCTTATTTTGTTTTTTGTCGCGCCGCTCGCGACTTACTTGCCGCTCGCCGCCGTCGCGGCAATTTTGTTTTTGGTCGCGTGGGGCTTGATTGATCGTCGCGAGATTCGTCACTTGTTAGCGGACAAATTCGAGCGGATCACACTCATCGCAACCTTTGTCGCAACGCTCACGATGCCGCTGGAATGGGCGATTTTGCTGGGTGTGTTTGTTTCGCTGGTGGTGGCGCGGGTGAAGCGGCAGCGCGGATGAACGCACACTCGACGTCGTTCGAATCTAAACTTTTTTCATCAGCACCACGTTATTTGAGGGTTTCGAATGTTTTTTTCTATTCCCACGTATAAATCTTTTTGCCGTGTAACCTATATTTAATAAGGCATACAGCAGTTAAGCTGTAAGGACTAAATCGTCGAGTCAAATGCTACTTCCCACAGTCGGCATTGCCAAACTGCCAGCGCACTGCGAATCCACCTTAAGTCGTCATTCCCGCGGAGGCGGGAATCCATGGTGAGTTGAGCAAAATCAATCACTTGAAACATTTTTCTTCATCGACGATGGATTCCCTGAATTCACGAAACAAGTGCAATGGTTGGGTTAATCTGAGGCTGCGATGGGAAACACCTACACACAACTCAGTCTTGACGAACGCATCGAGATTGCCCGCTTGCA
>JAAFHR010000436.1 GCA_013298455.1 Betaproteobacteria bacterium
TCAATAGCAGTTTGCCCGATTACGCCCGAAATGCACACGGCAATTTGGCGGAGCAACATCGTTTGATCGGCGCAACGCGCGGCGTGAACACCGCACCGAAGGCGGCAGCTTCGCAAGCTACGACAACAACGTCAACGCCTTCCGCGCAGGACCCGTTGAAACTCGCACAACAACACGCATGCACCGCTTGCCACGGCGTCGCCAACAAGTTACTCGGTCCTTCGATGACTGACATCCACAAAAAGTATGCCGATTCACCCAACCTCGTCGACCTGCTCGCGGCCAAAATCAAAGCGGGTGGCTCGGGCGTCTGGGGCGCAATCCCGATGCCCGCGCAAACGCATGTCCCAGAGGCCGACATCCGCGCCATCGCGGCGTGGCTTGCTGCGGGGAAGTTTTAGTTCGGGTTCCCTCCCCTTCAAGGGGAGGGTCAGGGTGGGGATGGGGATGGGGTTTAGCCTGTTCAAAGGAAGCCCATCCCCCTCCTAACCTCCCCCTTGAAGGAGGAGGAACACTAAACCGGAATATGCATAGGCAAACCCCGACACTTTCGCCCACCGCGTCTGCCCTAAAATTAATCAAACCCTGAATGAGGAGAGCCCCATGAATCTGCAACGACGAACCACTCTAAAAACCGGAGGCAGCCTCGCGTTGATCGCTGCTGCGGTGAGCGCGGGTGTGTTGCCCACGAGCGCCTTTGCGCAGTGGAATAAAAACGCGTTTGACGCCAAAAATCTCAACGACGTCGTGAAAGCGATGGGCGGCGCAACGGCTGAAAAGTCAAACGACATCGCCATCACCGCGCCCGACATTGCCGAGAACGGCGCGGTAGTGCCGATTGCCGTAGCGAGCAAACTCGCCAACGTTGAATCGATTGCGATTTTGGTAGAAAAAAATCCCAACTCACTCGCGGCAACGTTCGACATTCCAGCGGGCACAGAGCCCAACGTTGGAACACGCGTGAAGATGGGACAAAGCTCGAATGTGCACGCGGTCGTTAAAGCGGGCGGCAAATACTATGTGGCAACAAAAGAAGTCAAGGTCACCCTTGGCGGATGCGGAGGTTAATCATGTCGGATCCAATGCGCATTCGCGCTCAACTCAAAGATGGCGGCGTCACCGAAGTCCGCGTACTGATGGCGCACATCATGGAAACCGGGCTGCGTAAAGACGCGAGCGGTGCCACCGTGCCCGCACACTTCATTCAATCGATCACCGCGACGCACGGCAGCAAAACCGTGCTCAACGCGCAGTTCGGCCCAGCTGTTTCGCAAAACCCAGTGATGAATTTCAGCTTCAAGGGCGGCGCAAAGGGCGACAAAGTGACCGTGAGCTGGACCGATAACAAGGGCGCGAAGCGCTCCGACGAAGCTACGATTGCGTGATTTGAAGCGCGAGCGTTAAGACAGTGGTAGTCGACTGACGAGCGCGCTATCCCCTCCCCTTCAAGGGGAGGGTTAGGGTGGGGATGGGTTTCTTCACTTCCGAGCAAACCCATCCCCCTCCTAGCCTCCCCCTTGAAGGGGGAGGAACCAGCGGCCGGACAGGTGATGGCTTGACAGATTACAAAATGGGGGACTCATGAAACAACGCCGCTGGATTAGCACCGTCACTGCACTAAGCGTATCGATACCCTTCGCGCTGAGCGTCAGCGCGCAACAAGACACGCAAAAGGAAATTGAGCGCTACCGCCAACTGCTCGCTGACGGCAACCCCGCGGAGCTTTTGGAAATGCGCGGCGAAGAGCTTTGGAAGCAAAAGCGCGGCCCGAAAAACGCAACGCTTGAAGCCTGTGATCTCGGCCTAGGCGCCGGAAAAATCGGCGGCGTCAACGCCGTCTTGCCCCGTTACTTCGCTGATGTCGATCGAGTGATGGATTTGGAATCGCGCATCGTGCATTGCCAAGTCACGCTGCAAGGCTTCACCCAAGCTGAGCTCACCAAACGCCCGTATTCGCTCACCGTGGGCGAGCGACAAACCGATCATGAGGCTTTGACAGCTTACGTCGTCGGTCAATCGCGCGGTGCGGCGGTGAACGTGCCGCAAGCACACGCCAAAGAGCGGGAATCATTCGCTCGCGGTGAAAAGATGTTTTATTACAAAGGCGGTCCGTACGACTTTGCCTGCGCGACGTGTCACAGCGTAGACGGTCAGCGCATTCGCTTGCAAGACCTGCCCAATTTCCAAAAGGCTGATAACGCTCAGCGCGCATTCACCACGTGGCCGGCGTATCGTGTCAGCCAGGGCGCGATGCGCACCATGCAATGGCGGCTCTACGATTGCTTCCGACAGCAGCGCTTCCCCGAGCTCGCGTTTTTATCGCAAGCGTCCATCGATCTCATCACCTACATGGGTGTGAAAGCGAAAGACGGCAAGATGGATTCACCTGCGATTAAACGTTGAGCATGAAAGGATCAATGATGAAATCACGCTCACTCCTTCTTGCGCTCTCGGTGATTGCGCTGGGATTTTCCGCATGTTCAACGATGTCGCCCGCGTCGGTCGACGCCAATGCGATTAGCGAATCTGCGGTAAAACAAACACTTCGCAGCTCGTTTCTAGAAACCGCAACAGCCAAGTTTGATCGCCTAGAGCAAACCGAGCTACAGGCCGCCTGTACCGAAGCCACGCGCTCTGGCAAAGAGCTAGACAGCAAAGTCCGCGAAACCTTGCAAAGTAAAGCGCTCGCCGCTGTGAAATACCCCGCCGACGGCAAGTATCTGGGCGATTGGAAGCGTGGCGAAGCCATTGCTCAGAGCGGGCGCGGCTTGCAATTTAGCGATGCGGCCAACACCGCAGCAGGCGGCAATTGCTACGCCTGTCATCAGATCGACAAAGCCGAAATCGCTCACGGCAACATCGGCCCACCGCTCGCAGGCTACGGTAAATTGCGCGGCATCAGCGAACCGATTGTGAAGTACACCTGGGCACGAATCTGGAATTCACACGCGTTTAACGCCTGCGCCAACATGCCGCGATTTGGCGACGCGGGGATTCTCACGGAAGCGCAAATCAAAGACGTAATGGCGCTGCTCCTCGATCCGGCGAGCCCGGTGAATCAGTAGCGCTAGATTCCCCTCGGCCATTGGCGAGAGACGAGAAAGTCCCCTCTCCCGCAGGCGGGAGAGGGTTAGGGTGAGGGTGTCGCGGCATACGAATTCACTTTCGCTTTGATGCGAGTAGCGGCGACCACCTCTCCTGTTTAGCA
>JAAFHR010000437.1 GCA_013298455.1 Betaproteobacteria bacterium
TGACTGCTACCGGGGCATCAAGGGCGGGGGAGCCAGGTTTTACGCCGCGCTCAAAGGCTTCGTCGTCCGGCGTGTTGAGTGCTGATTGTGCGTAGCTGCTGGGCAAGGAGAGTCGGCCTGAGTTGACGATGCGCCGCGCGAAGGGATGGTCTTTCGCTAGCTCCAAGACCGCATTTCTAAATAGTTTGCTGACTTCGCTTTTCGGCGTGATGAAATCCGTTGACCGCGTGGAATTCACAATGTTTTCATCGGCAGCGAATTCACGCTCCGTGCAGTAGGAGTCTAGGAGCGTTGGTTCGGCAGTACCCTTCAACACCGCCGCCAATTTCCACGCCAAATTGTCGGCGTCTTGGATACCCGAGTTTGCGCCGCGCGCGCCGAAGGGTGAAACGCCATGTGCACTGTCACCTGCGAAAAACACGTTGCCGTGGCGAAACTTTTCCATCCGCATGCAAGCGAAGGTGTAGACGCTCACCCATTCCAATTCGAACGGCGTGTCCGCACCGAGCAGCGCTCGCACGCGTGGCAAAACGTTTTCTGGTCGCTTTTCGAACTCAGGATCGGCATTCCAGCCCAGCTGAAAATCGATGCGCCAGACGTCATCGGGTTGCTTGTGTAAGAGCACCGATTGGTTAGGATGAAACGGCGGATCAAACCAAAACCAGCGTTCGGTGGGAAACGGCGCAGTCATCTTCACGTCGGCGATCAAGAAGCGATCGCGAAAGATTTGCCCTTTGCTTTCAAGCCCCAAAGAACCGCGTATTGGTGAACGTGAGCCGTCACAGGCCACAACGTATTGGGCATCGATTTCGTAGACGCCGTCCGGCGTTTCAATCGTGAGCGTCGCGCCGCCCTCAAAAGATGATGCGCCGATCACTCGGCTTTTCCAGCGCAGATCAATGAGCGGTTCGGCGCGAGCGGCATCGTTCAAAAACGCTTCGACGTAATACTGCTGTAGGTTGATAAACGCCGGGCGCTGATGATTGGGCTCCGGCAGCAAATTAAATTCGTAGAGCAGGTCGTCGCGCAAAAAAACCTTGCCAACGTTCCACGACACGCCTTTGTCGACGCAGCGTTGACCGATGCCTAAGCGGTCAAAAATTTCCAGCGTACGTTTAGCAAAACAAATCGCGCGGGAGCCCGTGGAGAGCCGATGATCGTCGTCGAGTACGACGACTTTGATGCCTTTTTTCGCAAGATCAATCGCGAGCGTTAAGCCGACGGGCCCTGCGCCGACGATCACGACGGGATGGCGCGCATTGGAAGCGCAATCTTGGTCTGCGCTTCGAACGTAATCGAAGGTTTGCGATTGTGGATTCATGGGCAAGTGGCGGTAGGGTGAGCATCCCGTGCCGACCCTACGTGATTCAACTCAATGGCTCCCGCCGTTCGCCCTGAGCTTGTCGAAGGGTCGATGGGGCACCACCAAGGCTTCGACAAGCTCAGCCCGAACGGTAACCCGACACGCGCGGTCGCCGCCGTCACGAAGTCGGTACTCCACCTGGAACAGGCCCACTACGCACCACCTCGCTACCCCTCCAGCGCCGCCCACATTTCCTGATCGCGTTTATCGGTCCAAATGCGCGGATCGGCGTGGCCCGTGGCGAGATCGTAAGCACGGGTTACGTCAAAGGGCATGCAGTGATCGAAGATGACCCAGTTGCCGTATTTCGGTTTCATGGCGTCGTAGGTTCGCTTGTAAACGGCTTTCAAATCTTCGCCTTTTCGAGCGCCGATTTTTACGTTGGCGTAGAGATCCGAGACGAACTCCTTCGTGCCCCGCAAACCGGCGGCTACGAGCTCGGGTGTTTGGAGCGCAGCACCTCGGCCAGGCACAAGTTTCTCGGGCTTCAACGCAGCGATGGCGTCGAGCGTTGCAGGCCAATCCTCGTAGTAGGCATCGCCCGCGTACGGTGTCGCATCGAACTCAACCAAGTCGCCTGAAAAGCAGATTTTTTGCGAGGGCAGCCACGCGATGGTGTCGCCCTTGGTGTGACCTCGCCCCACTTGCATGATTTTGACTTCGAGGGAGCCGAGCCACAGCGTCATCTCGCCTTGAAAAGTAATGGTTGGCCAGGTCATGCCCGGCGGTACGGATTCCACGGCGTTAAAGAGCCGAGGGAAGCGACCGATTTCGCTGGCTTTGTCTTGCTCGCCGCGCTCCACGATCAAGTCGTAGGTGTCACGCGAAGCGATGATGTGATCCGCACCGTAGGCCGATGCGCCCAGCACTCGCACAGCGTGGTAGTGTGACAACAAGATGTATTTGATCGGCTTATCGGTGACTTCGCGGATGCGGCGAATCACGTCTTGCGCCATCACCGGCGTGGCCTGCGTGTCGATCACCATCACCGCGTTGTCGCCGATGATGATGCCGGTATTCGGATCGCCCTCAGCGGTGTAGGCGTAGGCGTTGTCAGAGAGCTTGTCGAAGCTTACTTTCTTGACTTCGGTATCGGCGTGGCTAGCAAATTTTTTGGTCGACATGAAATCAATCGCACAGAGTGAGCTTCCGAGGCTGGGAAGCAATTCATTGATTATCCCAATTGCGACTCGTGCGCAGTAGCAGACGAAAGTGATGTGTTCGCCGAATGGGCTTTATGCACGAAGGCCAATCAATATGTGGGCTAGATGAATTTTTTAGTATTTTTCGAAAACGTATAAAAACTGCCTGAAGCCTATTAAAAATATATCGTTCGTAAGTAAAGTTGTACGCGCTCCGCATGTCACCGCAGCTAGACGATCAGCCCCGCAGCGGACGTCGCGTTGGTACTCGGATCGATCAAAACAAACGCGCCGCGCTCCTTTGACGAGGCGTACGATGCGGCTAGGAGCTCGCTCGCAAATTCGATGTCAACACGGACGAGACTGTTCGTCGTGACTGCGTGCGCTTCGCTCTCGTTGGCCGATTCATCAAGCCATCGCGATGTCGCCAAATCCAACTGAGCGTGGATTTTGGTGACACGCGCGGGAATCCAACGTGTACCGTGGCGCGCCAAGAGTCTTCGTTGCAGCGTGAGCGGCGCATTGTCGAGCCAAGCGAGCGTTGCGATGACTTTGCGCGATGCGGGTGCCGTGGTCGCTGCAGGCGCGAGCGTGTAAATCCAGTCGCCGCGAGCTACGTCGAGTTGACGATCAAGAAGGATCGTTACTGCCTCGCCGGGTTGTGCCACGTTGGCGGCGCCGCGCGCGGTGTTT
>JAAFHR010000441.1 GCA_013298455.1 Betaproteobacteria bacterium
GCGCGCGGCACGATCGTGGCCAATTCGCCCGCAGTGCTCGCGTCGTTCCCCACCGCAGCCGATTACACCGCGGTGCTCTCCGCGTCGGCGACTGGTCGTGGTTTGCTCGGTGCAGCAGGTGCGCCCAAGTGCGGCGTCACGTTCCACTACATGCAGTACAACACCGTTGGCGGCGCCAACGAAGTCACCAACGCCAGCGCTGGCATCATGGTGCCATCGGGCTCCGATGCAGCCTGTACCGGTCCTCGCCCCGTGCTCCTTTATGCACACGGCACCACCGTTGAAAAGGGCTACAACTTTGCCAGCCCCGCCAACGGCGAAACCGCGCTGATCGCGGCGATGTACGCGGCTCAGGGTTTCATCGTGGTGGGACCAAACTACGCGGGCTACGAGTCATCCAACCTGCCGTATCACCCGTATCTCAACGCCGAGCAGCAATCGAACGACATGATCGACGCACTGCGCGCCGCTCGTAAATCGTTCGCCAATATTGGTGCTAACGCATCGAACAAACTCTTCATTTCGGGCTATTCGCAGGGCGGACACGTCGCCATGGCCACGATGAAAGCAATGCAATCGCCCGCCTACAGCGGTGAATTTTCAGTCACTGCGTTGGGCGGTATGTCGGGGCCTTATTCGATGGTCAAAACCGTGCAAACCGTGTTTGCTGGCGGCGTGAATGCCGGTGCAACGGTGTTCTCACCGCTTATTTTCACCAGCTGGCAAAAGGCGTACGGCAACATGTACAGCTCGCCGTCTGAAGCGTACGAGGCGGCCTATGCTGGCGGCATCGAAACCCTGCTCCCCTCGCCCACGCTGAACTTCAACACGCTCTTCACGACCGGCAAGCTGCCGCCTTACCTCTTCGCGTCGGGGCCGCTGGTCACTGCGGACCCTGGCCTCAACGCCTTGTTCGCTGCGGGCGTCGGCACGCCCAACCTGATTAAGCAGAGCTATCGTCAAACGATTTTGACCACACCATCGCACCCCGTGTGGGCGGCAGCGGCCAAAAACGATCTAACGCTGGGCTGGACACCAACTCGCCCCGTTGCGATGTGCATGGGTTCGGGTGATCCAACCGTTTACGCGAGCAACACGGCGGATGCGGCTGCTGCATTTGGAAGTCGTGGCGCGGCTCCGCTTCTGAAGGTGTTTAACGTGGAAGATGCGACGACCGTTGGGCCAGCGCTGGCCGGTGCGTTTGCCGCTGCCAAAGCCGCCACCGCTGCCGATCCTACGGCGCCCGGTGCGAGCCCAGCAGAAAAAGTGGTGCAGGCCTATCACGGCGGACTTGTTCCACCGTTTTGCAACATTGCAACACGCTCTTTCTTTCAGGGTGTTCTCGCCTCGGGTTCTTAACCAAAGCGTACGTCACTTTCCGCGCTACGGCTTTTTAGCGGTGAGCGCGGTTAAATGGGGCTTCGGCCCCATTTTTATTGCTCGTTGAGAAGGTTAATAAAGGCGCCCGAGCCCCAACGCCGCTTGGGGTTGATCGATATTGTTGGTGACGCTGGGTGAGCCATCGCGTCAATCACGATGCATGTTTTCCCGTACGTCGTCATCCCCCAGCGCTCCACCACGTTAAAGCGACATCGAGATGTCTCGGTGTTCTCCTTCAGGGACGGTGGAATGAACGCTTTGCAATCGGCCGCAGTCATTCGCGGCGCAAGTGTGTTGAACAGCGCGATGAGCGCGGTGATCAATGGGATGCCCCACGCGATAGGCGCGCTACCTATAATCTCGAAACGAATCAAAACGGCGCACGCAGCACCTGCGGTGAAGCCGATCAAGAAAGGCCCTACTCTGGCTCAGGCCACGGAAATTAACGCGTTTCTCGCCTCAGTGGAGCGCCGCGCGTTTAAGCACGCCGCCTTCACAACGCGCGATGACGACGCTGCGGCCGACATCGTGCAAGATTCGATGATGAAGCTGACTGAGAGCTACGCCGACAAGCCTGCGGCGGAGCTGCCGATGCTTTTCACGCGCATTCTGCAAAACACGATTCTGGACCACTTTCGCCGCACCAAAACGCGGGCGCAGTACACCACGAATTTTTCGAGCCTCGGCGGCGCGAACGCCGAAGAGGACTTCGACCCGCTCGAATTTTTAGAAACGCAAGACAGCGCTGTGGGCCGCGATCAGCCGCTCGCCGCGCTCGAACAAGAAGAATCGATGGCCGCGATTGAAGAGGCGCTCGCCAAGCTCCCCGCGCGTCAACGACAAGCGTTCTTGCTGCGTTACTGGGAAGACCATGACACTGCCGAAACTGCCTCCATCATGGGCTGTTCGGAGGGAAGCGTGAAGACACATTGCTCCCGCGCGGTGCAAGCCCTACAAGGGTTGCTCAGCCAGAAAGGAATCACCCTATGACACAAGAAAAAAATAACCTCCTCCAAACGCAAATGGATCAGCGCGATGTTGATCAATTTGGCAAAGCGATGCGTAAACACCTTGACGCATCGCTCTCAACGATCAAACCCGACGTGGCTTACCGCTTGGCAGAAGCGCGCCGTAAGGCCGTTGCGTCAATCGAACTGCAAACCGCGCCGTCCGCGCAAATCAGCGGCGGCGGCACGATGGCGCTCATGGGCGGTTGGCGCGAGCGCGTGGCCGATTGGCGCTTCTGGGGCGTGGGGTTACTCGTCACCGCCGTGCTCGCGACCTACGGCTACAACGAGTGGCGTGAATTTGTAACGGCGCAAGACAACGCCGATGTTGATGCCATGATTTTGGGTGACGACGTGCCTGTTGACGCCCTGCTCGACAAAGGTTTTAGTCACTTCTTAAAAGAAGATAACCAATAAATTCAATGAGTTATCGGTGAATTTTCACGTATCACTTGATAAAAAAACCATCGCCGTCACCGCTTCAAGCCGAAGCCTGACGGCGTTGTTTTTGTCGGCGGCGCTGTCGTCGTCGGTACTTTTCTCGCCACTGGCTCACGCCCAAAAGTGGTCACAACTCAAACCTGACGAGCAACGCGTGCTCGCCCCGCTCGCCAAAGACTGGGATCAAATCTCCGACGCCCGCAAAAAGAAATGGCGTGACGTAGCGGCCAAGCAGCCAGCGATGACGCCCGAGCAACAACAAAACTTGCAAAACCGCATGCAGGGCTGGTCACAGATGACCCCCGAAGAGCGCCGTAAGGCGCGCGAAAACTA
>JAAFHR010000438.1 GCA_013298455.1 Betaproteobacteria bacterium
ATGATGTTTTTGGCCATTTGCGGACGACGCAGATCGAGGTAGCGATACTTCAAACGAATCTCTTCGTTGACGTTGTCTTCATCGATCATGAATGGCGGCGTGAGCGCAGCGTTGTAGATTTCAATTTCGTGCGCGAAGACTTCAATCTGGCCAGAGATCATGTCTTTGTTGGTGGTGCCCTCAGGGCGGGCGCGGACTTTGCCGGTCACACGAATACAAAATTCGTTACGAAGCGTTTCGGCGAGTTTGAAGGCGTCTGGGCGATCTGGATCGATCACGATTTGGGCGATGCCTTCGCGATCACGAAGATCAACGAAGATCACGCCGCCGTGGTCACGACGACGGTGCACCCAGCCAGTGAGGGTGACGATTTGGTCGAGGTGTTTGGTGTCGACGAGGCCGGTGTAGGTGGTGCGGGTGGAGTGCATAAGAGAGTTCTTTCGTTGCGGCGCAATCGGGGGCGCGTTTCGCAGTCCCTCCCCCTTCAAGGGGGAGGTTAGGAGGGGGATGGGGTTCGTCGCGAATCGGAGCAAAACCATCCCCACCCTAGCCCTCCCCTTGAAGGGGAGGGGACCAAACGCTCGCGGTATCGCGCTTGGATGTTCGGTGAAGCTTGACAAATCGGCGGCTAGCTCAATTGACTCAGGCGCCGCCGACCTGGTCAACGATTTGCGTTACTCGGATTGGGCGGTGGGGCCACTGCATCGAGCTGCGGAGCGACGATACCGTCGCGGGGTGGCGTGAGTAGCGCGTCGGGCGGCGGCGCGGCCACACCCATCGACACGATGTACTTGAGCGCTTGATCCACGCTCATTTTGAGCTCGATCACCCGGTCTTTCGGAACGATGATCATGTAGCCCGAAGTGGGGTTGGGCGTGGTGGGCACGTAAACGCTGACGTGATCGCCGTTTAACCTACCTGCCACTTCGCCAGTGACTTGGTTGGTTAAAAACGCAATCGTTCGGCTGCCAGCATGCGGAAACTCGATGAGTACGGCTTTATTGAACGCTTGCCCGTTTTCGGCGAGCACCGGATCGGTGAGCTGCTTGATGCTTTTGTAGATGCCGCCAACCACGGGAATTCGATTGACCAGGTTTTCCCACGCCTTCACAAATTGCTTGCCGAAGACGTTGCTGGCGATTGCGCCCGTGACGAACAACAGCAGGAACGCGAAGATGATGCCCATGCCGGGGATGCGCGAGCCCTCCCACGTGGGTCGCCACGTTTGTGGCAAGAGCAGAATCGTTTGATCGAGCGAAGTGATTAAGAAGTGCAATACCCAAATCGTGATGCCGATGGGCACCAAAACTAAGAGTCCGGCAAGTAGGTATTTCTTAATCAATTTCGACACCGATCAGCCTGCCGCTGGGGCGGGCGAGCTGGTGGGAGCGGGCGCGGGTGACGGCGCGGCTGCTGCGGCGGGAGCGGTCGCAGGGCTGGCAGCTGGCGCAGCCGCATCGGACTTCGCCGACGTTGTGGCGTCGCCGGGCGCTGCGTCTTTCTTTTCCGCGGCTTTTCCGCCCGAACTACCGTTTCTGAAATCGGTGACGTACCAGCCCGAGCCTTTGAGTGCGAAACCGGCGGCCGAAATTTTCTTGGTGTAGTTGGCGCTGCCGCATTTGGGGCATGTGGAAAGCGGCGCGTCGGCCAGCTTTTGCATGTGCTCGTTTTGAACCCCGCAATCAGGGCAGGCGTATTCGTAAATGGGCATGATAACGACGAACGATCAGTAACAACTAAACCCTTGATTATACGGGTTTTGATGGCTTTTTTGTGCATTGCGACATGACTGTGACAGCGCGAGCGCGAAGCATGCGACCGCGCGCGGAATCTCACGACTCAATCGCGGGAAACGCCCTTTCGCTCGCTGCGCTTCCCACGTATGATCGCTCCCAATGGAAAGGGAAGTTTTTATGTCACTGCATTTTCTCTGGTGGATCGCTGCGGCGGTGTTGGTCGGCGTCGAAATGATGACCGGTACGTTTTATTTGCTCATGGTGGCGCTGGCTTGCGTGGCGGGCGGCATCGTGGCGTTTTCGGGTGTTGACGTGGGTTGGCAATGGGGCATTGCAGCGGCGGTCGGCGTGGTCGGCACCTACTTTTTGCATCAGTGGAAACTCAAAAATGCGACTGCACCGAAGCTCTCTAGCAATCTGGATGTTGGCCAACTCGTGAAAGTTGTGGAGTGGCGCGACGGCAGCACGGCGCGGGTGTCGTATCGCGGCGCAAATTGGGATGCGGTGCTCGAGTCAGATGTGACGCCCAAGCGCGAGCAGATGGTGATCGTGGCTACTCGCGGTTCGCAGCTTGTCCTTGGCCCTGCGCCACAGTAGATGAGTTTTCAACAAAAACCGCCCGAGAACCCGCTTGACGCATTGATGCGTGAAGCCGGTCAACTCATCAGCAAGCGACTTAAAGATGCGGCGGCCAAAGCGAGCCCGCCGTCGGGCGGCATGAGCTCGGCGGGTGTGCCCGATGCGTCACACCCGACGACCAAAGGCACCGGCTTCGCGCCACCGCCGCCGGGCATTCCACCCGCGCCGCTGTTTGGTGATGACGGTACGCCGCGCAAGTCGGCGCTTGGCGAAACGGGGTTGCAAAAAGCGTTTAAGGGGCTTTTTGTCGTTGGCGCAGGTCTCTTTGCGCTCAGCCAAATTACCAAGCTTTCTCACATCAGTCTCTCGACGCGCAATCAAGGCCCGTCCAGTGAAATCACAGGTTTACTTTCTTACTTTGAGGACGTCAGTATGAGCAGTCTATTTGGCAATTTGTTTTGGTTGATTATTTTCATCGTGGCGATCATTTTGGTGATCAAGGCGATTCGCGTGGTGCCGCAGCAGCGCGCGCTGGTGGTGGAGCGCTTGGGGCGCTATCACGCCACCTTGGAGCCGGGGCTTCGCTTCACCATTCCGTTTGTGGATCGTGTGGCTGCACGCCATGATTTACGTGAGGTTCCGCTTGATGTGCCGTCTCAAGTGTGTATCACCCGAGACAACACGCAGCTGCAAGTCGATGGCATTTTGTATTTCCAAGTGACCGATCCGAAGCTCGCGACGTATGGTTCATCGAACTACATCTCAGCGATTACGCAGCTTTCGCAAACCACGCTTCGAAGCGTGATCGGCAAACTCGAACTCGACAAAACCTTCGAAGAGCGCGACATGATTAATCACGCGGTGGTGAATT
>JAAFHR010000044.1 GCA_013298455.1 Betaproteobacteria bacterium
GGTGCGGTGGTGGGAGGAGTGATCGTGAAAGGAGCGAATGTGGCACAGTGTTCCGAATCCACACGGCTGCCCGAGGCGCTGTGATTTGCTATTCGTCGCGTTGGCGGCGCTCGACCCACCCTTCGACAAGCTCAGGGCGAACGGTTGGGGGTGCAGCGTCGGTTTGGGACGTCGAAGGTTCGGAGCGCGGGGTTGGGTCGCTCGAATCGAGACACCTTCACCCCAGCCCTCTCCCGCCTGCGGGAGAGGGGGCAGCTGCCACGCGCTGCACGCTCGGCGGCGGTTCAGCGCACCCGTCGCTTCGTCATTCTTCATTCGTCATTCGTCTTTCCTCTTTCGTCCTTAGCGAAGCGCCGCGCGGAGCGAACTACCGAGCCAACGCCGCTTTCCATACGGCGTCCACCACCTCGCGCTGCGCACCTTTTTCGCGGTAGAGGCGAATCTCCATCGTACCCGTCCAATGCGCGTCGCCACATCGAGCGATGCGTTTGGCTTTGACTTCGCGAGCGACGGCGCTTTCTGGAAGCCACGCTAGGCCGTGGCCTTCGAGCGCCATGACTTTGAGCGCTTCGGACATGTCGTTTTCGTAGACGCAATCGAGATGCGCCCGCAGCGGAGATTGCTGCAGGATCAGCTCGACCATACGGCCCAAATAGGCTTGCGGCGTGTACGACAAATACGGAATCTTTCGTTGATCGCTTCCGGGTAGCGTGAAGAGCGCGCGGCCTTCGTTGTCGGTTTTGGCGAAGGGCGCAATGGTTTCGGTGCCCAAAACGATCATTTCGTAGCGCGATTCATCGAGCTGTACGGGCTGATTCGGGTGGTGATAGCAGAGCAGCAAATCGCAGTTGCCCTCGACCAAACTCATCACAGCATCATGCACGTTCACCGCGTTTAACTTCGCTTTCACGCGCCCTAATTTTTTTGAGAGCACGTTCATCCAATTCGGGAAAAACGTGAGCGAAAGCGTGTGCGGCGCGGCGAACAGAATCGTGTCGGTGGGCGCGCTTTGCAGCCCGCGAGCGATGGCTCGGGCGTCCATCGTTTGGCGAACGATCTCAATCGCGCGCTCACGAAATTGCTCACCGGCTTTGGTCATCTTGGTCGGATAACTAGTGCGATCAATGAGCTCTGCGCCGAGCCATTGCTCCAGCGCTCGAATGCGACGTGAAAACGCAGGCTGAGTGACGTAGCGCAGCTCGGCGGCGCGCGAAAAGCTTCCTGTCTCAGCCAGTTGCAGGAAGTCCTCGACCCATTTCAATTCCATAGACGCAGTGTAATCCTATCTATGCGGGTTCGGTATACATGAAGGATGTGTCCAATGATGGAACGGTGACCCAGTCCCCTCTCCCGCAGGCGGGAGAGGGTTAGGGTGAGGGTGTCCTCACACGATGAAACTACTCGGAACGAGAGGCAACCAATGCTCACCGACCCCTAATTGCTCTCCCGAACCACCACCCTCACCCCTGCCCCTCTCCCGCCTGCGGGCGAGGGGTGGCGCTGCGCCGATTAAAAAACATCGCGTTCGGGAGTGACTACAACCGATCACGCAGTCGATACCAAGCCATCGCGGCCACTAGAGCAGGTGTTCTGAGCAATCTGCCGCCGGGGAAGTTGTGATGTTTGATCGCCGCGAAGGTATCGAAGCGCTCCGCATTTCCAGCGATGGCTTCGGCGACGAGCTTGCCTGCAAGCCCCGTCAGCGCTAAGCCGTGGCCTGAAAAGCCCTGCAAGTAATACACGTTTTTGCCGAGAGATTCAGCGCGTCCGAAATCGGGCGCTCGGTTCATCGTGATGTCGACGAAACCGCCCCATGCGTGCTCGATCGGCACGTCGTCAAGCTGCGGAAAAACCGCCAACATCCGCTCGCGCATCGACGGCGCTAGATTCATCGGCGTGACGGCGCTGTAGCTGACTCGGCCGCCAAAAATCATTCGATCATCCGCGCTCAATCGGAAGTAATCGAGCACGAAATCGGTGTCGCAAATGGCAGCGCGAGACGGGATCAAGCGCTGCGCTCGGTTGTGCTCAATCGGCGCCGAGGCCACGATGTACGTGCCGACTGGCATGATGCGGGGCTTGAGCTGCGGCGCGACATCATCCAAATAGACGTTGCCCGCGAGCAAAATGTGTTTCGCGCGAACGCCGCCGTCTCGGGCGTGGACGATGGCGTCCGTCGTTGCGGTCGCGGGCGTGATGGCCGAAGCTGCCGTGTTTTCGCAGATCGTGACGCCAAGCGATTCTGCGGCCTTGGCCAAACCGAGTATGTACTTCAGCGGATGCAAATGCCCCGAGCGCGGATCATGCGACATCGCTACAAAACGTGGGCTGTCGATCCACTGCGACACCTCGGATTGCGGGATGAATTGCTGCGCATAGCCGTAGCGCTTTTGCATGTCGTCAACCCACGATTGAAGCGCCCTGCCCTTTTTCGCGGTGATCGCGCCGTTCAAATAACCCGCCTGCCAATCTCAGTGAATCTTGAACGCTGCACGGCGCTCATGAATCAAATCGATGGCTTCGAGCGTCATGTCCCAGACGCGTTTTGCCGCTTCGGTGCCGAGCTGTTTCTCGATCACCGAAATGTCACAGGCAAGCCCGGCGATGGCTTGCCCGCCGTTTCTGCCGCTTGCGCCCCAACCGATGTGTTTCGCTTCCAACACGACCACCGAATAACCGCGTTGCCGCAATTCAATCGCAGCCGACAACCCCGCCAAGCCGCCGCCGACGACACACACATCGGCAGCGAGCTCACTCATCAAAGCGCCCCGAGAGAGCGGCCGTGTCACACTCGCTTCGTAGTAGGAATCAGCGGTGAGTTTGGGTTCGGAGGAAATTTTCATTGAATTTTCGGGTGCGACAACTGGGGGAATCTGTGGCGAGCTGCTCCCTATCCGTTCGCCCTGAGCTCGTCGAAGGGTTGGCGGCAGGCGCGCCATGCTTCGACAAGCTCAGCACGAACGGCAAACAGGTTCTGCGGTCGGCGAATTAATCGCTGCCGACAAGCGCGGCCAGATCCGCGCCTATGGCTGGGCTGCGCCTACGCGCCTCTCGCCTTCAACCGCCCCATCAAATACGTCCAAACAAACACCGCAGCCGCATTGCTTGTGAGTTCGGCGTGATCATACGGCGGTGACACTTCGCACAAATCCATGCCGACCCAATTGAGGGACGTCCATGATTCCAACAGTGTCAACACCTGATTAGAGGTCATGCCACCCGGCTCGGGCGTACCCGTGCCGGGAGCGAATGCAGGATCGAGGCAATCGATGTCGAGCGACAAGTACACCGGCGCATCACCAACGCGATCTTTTACGTGCGCAATCACAGCGCTCAGCTGATCTTCGTTTTCACGTCCCCGCAGTTGCCGCGCCGTAAACACGCGACCGCCTTGATCATTCACGAACTCCACCGCATCACGCGCACCCGCTGAACGAATGCCGATTTGTGTGGTGAGTTTGGGATCGACCAAGCCTTCGGTGATCGCCTCGTAAGTCCAGGTGCCATGCCCCGAGGGCTCTCCGAAGTGATCCGTCCATGTGTCGCAGTGTGCATCGAAATGCACCAGCGCCAGCGGTCGACCGTGTTTTTTTCGGTAAGCGCGCAACAGCGGCAAAGTGATCGAATGATCGCCGCCAAGCCAGAGCATGTGATGCTTTGCGATCAGCGCCTCGGCTTGCGGCATGAGCGCAGCGCGCATCGCTTCGAGCGCGGTGTTGGGGAGCGTCAAATCGCCGTAATCGACCAAGTCATTTTCGCCGCGAGCCACTTGCCACAATGGATGCGTGGCATCGCAAAGCATGTGGCTCGCGCGACGAATTTGATACGGCCCGAAGCGAGCGCCGGGGCGATTGGTAACGCAGCCGTCCCAAGCGATACCCGCCACTGCGAAGGGCGAGACGCTCGCAGCCTGCGGATGCGGCGCGTTAAGAAAACCGCCAAATGCGGTATTGGTTTGGAAGGCAAATGAATGGTGCGACATAGGGCGTAAGCGTAACGTTTTCGCAAGCGCGCTGTCGACTGAAAGAGCGCAGACTGTACGCCTGCATGGACGCCAACCCTCAGACCATAAAATTTCAACATGGGCGGCGGCGTTTCGCGCCGAGCCGCCGAATCAGCACAGGCAGCATCGGCGCGGACGCCCACGCACCATCAAGCCGATCGCAAGAGCTTTGCCACATCTCCGCGCTCGTGCACATTGAGTTTGGCAAACACCTGCTTCACGTGATAGCCCGCCGTGTTGACCGACACGCCAAGCTTTTCAGCGATTTCGGCGTTGGTTTGACCGAGGGCGATCATCAGCGCCACTTCTCGCTGTTGCGACGAGAGCTCCAAACGAGACGCCCCTTCGGTCAGTCGAACTGGCTCAGCGGCAAGCCGCGATACAACTAGCGCGGTGGCCTTGGGGGCAACGCTGCCAACGAATCGCGTGGCAGAGCCCGCCGCATCGAGCTCATGATGACGAAACACAAATCGACCCCACGGCGAATCCACCCAATGCAATGCCCGCTTGGATGCACGCGCAGCCTTCATCACACCCTGCGTAAACGCCACGATCGCACGGGGTTCGTCACGCGCCTGTCCAGGCGAAATGGCCTCGCCACGGGCCATCCGCACCAAGCGCGACCAGCCTTCATCGCAAAACATCACTTCACCGTCGTCGGTCAGCACCGCCATCGCCTCTTCCGCTGTTTGCTCGGTGGGCGTGCGGACGACCGATTGCAGATTGTCGACAAGCGCTGCACTCAAGTAGTGCAAAACGTCCTTCAGCGCCGCCGCGTCCTGGGCGGTAAACGGCTCGTCATCACGACCCCGGTAAAGGCTCAGTTGACCGAGCGGCTCATGCCCGTTGTGCGGAGAACGAACGATGCCGTAGAGCACATGCTCCGCATCAAGCACCGAGAGCACGTCTCGGTAGTAACCAGTCTCACGGTCGACAGCGGTGACCGACTTTCGCGACACCGGCTCATGCGCATTTACCCGCGATAAATACGCTTTCGCAAAGGCAATCTTGTCCTCACGGTAATAGCGCTCGTAGTAAGCCGCCATCGCCTCCGGTGGCAACATCCGCTCTGCGTAAATGTTGGTCATGTTGCCCAACGCATCGCAGTAGAAAAATGCGGCGTGTGAGGAACGCACCACCGCTCTAAGCGCGGGCAGCAGGGAGGGCAGTAGGATCGGCGCGGGTAGGCCTAGGTTGCAGAGTTGGCGTAGGGTTACGCGAGCGGAACTTGCATTACTTCTTAGCATGACTTGGCACAGTAAAGCAGGTCGACAAGGCGCATTTCGAAGTCACACATCGGTGTCGCTTTTCAGTCTCGGTGCCAATTCACATTTTTGCTTGAGCATCGGATTAAGAATCAGAGCTTTGCCAAGCAAGGCCTTCACGTCTTTCGCTGTGAGCGACGCCTTTTCGGTCGCGAACACATTGGCCAAGGTTCGTGCCACCTGCGGCGCCGCCATGCTGGTACCGGACGGGCGGCTCCATGTTCCCGTTCGAGTTCCGGCGACCCTTATCCCGCGAACACTTCGGGACGTATCACTTGGTGCGTAAACCACCACGGCGTCTTCTAGCGCGCTCGCACTGTCCTCAGCGCTGTAGTTAGCGATGCGCTGTCCATCTGCGCAATATGAACCGACAGTGAAACTGAAACGGCCACCTGCGGTGTTAGTTAAGGTGTTGTCGGTTGCAATCGCAGACGCAGTCTTTGCGCTACCAACAAACCTAGCCTGTTGCTGCGGATTGTTGCCATAGCTCAGCTCATCGCGTTCGATCCAAGCGTTTGCAACCAGCTCGTTTTGACGATCAATGATTTCGATCGTCCACACGCCGGCGGCTGCAGGCGGGATTTGTCCATCGACGGCTGTTGCCGACACGACAAGCAGCGCCATCGTACCGTTCGTTCCCTGCGCCACGCGGCGGGGAAAGATCACGGCGGCGACATGCTCGTTGTTTTCATTCGATAATGTTTGGAGCTCTTTCACAGCAACGGACATCTTTTGACCCGTGGGGTCTATCACGCTCAGCGAGACATTGCAGCTCTCACGATACTCGGGAAACCAGACTTCGACATAGGTCTCGGCGGTCTTGTCTGGGGGTATCAGCACTTGCAGAATGCCCAACTCGTTCACGGCACGTCGGAGAGTTGAGTGGCAGTCTTTCTCGCGCGCGTTCCCCGCCGCGACGGTAATGGCCGTGTTGCCTCTGAGTTCGCAGACTTCGTCGAGCGCCTTGACCAACATCGACGTCCCATCATGTGGTCCGGCAAGCGCGCCGTAGCTCATGTTGATGACCACTTTTCGCTCGCGCTCAGGACTGTTGGCTGCTGTTGCGTTGATCATCTCGGCCGCGCGGATCGCCCAGTGAACCCCATCTAACGCATTGGTGACTAGCCAGCGGCCATTGGGGACTGTGACCTCGGCATCGGGAAACTGAATAAACACGATCGGCGCACGACTAGCCGCATCCGACACGGGTCTTGTTCCACGCAACGAATCGTCGAAGCACGACTCGGACGCTGTATTGCCCGCCAGTAAATCTAGCACCGCTGCACCGTGAGTATGACGTTGATCTAGGCCGTGCATATGGAGCGCACCGGCGCGCTCGTAGATTCGGTCTTCGTCGACCACGCCATCGACGGCAGCCATAGTCATCTCGCGATTTATGGCCGGGGCGACCAGTTGTCCACCGTATGTGACGCCTCCTGGTGCCGTCCACGGCGAAGTGGAAAGTCGGCGAGGAGTTTGATCCCAAAGCGCGACGACTCTGCTCTGCAGCCGGTTACTAGCGTCACGCAAGTGGGCGTGAGCGAAGGGGCATCCATCGTCAAGCGCACAGACGACGACATCTGTTGCGCCTGCGAAGGGGATCGGCTCCAAGCTGGGAAACTGGCGATTCTCTGACTTCGAATCGGCTGTAAAGCCCATTTGAAAGCGAACAATGTCGGGGGCATCCAGCAAACTTTCCAAGTTGTAGTCGATGGGATCGGCATACCCTTGCGGTTTGACTGGCGTTCGAAGTGTGAAGTAGCGTGGCAAGTTACCCTCGGCGCCCAGACCATAGGCGTATTGGTCGGGGTAGTAGCTACCGTTTAGCGCACCTGTGGTGTCGCCCAACGCCATCGCGCTCTTTGATTCGACGATGAAACTGACGTAGCTATCCAACCATTCGTCACTTCGCGGCAGTTGCCGAAATCCGGTGGCGAAAGCCCAAATTAAGTAAGGATCCAGGCCTTTGCACGCGTACTTCACCAACCAATTTGACCAGACATAAAAATTGAATGACGGGCTGATCACAGTGGCTTTCTCGCTCTGCGACGCCATCACTTCCACTCCTTGCGCGCCTCGCTCCATAGCCACCGGAGCAGACTTTCACCGCCGACCACAACTGGCGCCAGTGAATTCCTAGGGATCACTTGCGTTCCATCATTTTTGGAAAAGTATGGGCTTGTCTTGGAGCCCAGAGCATCGAGCGGCTCATTGCTGTCAAAGGGCTTATCCCACCCTTGACTCAGTAGCCGATGCGAGCCGTCGAAGGTTCTCGCGATCCAGTACTTTGACGCGCCACACCGAGAAACTAAGTAGTCGGCAAGTGTCTCTCCGACCATCCGACCAGCGACGCCATCAATCGGAAAGTGCACACCGGCAATGACGCGGTTATTGGCGATGCGAGTAGCGAGCCGCTGCAACTGAGTTTCCAAATCGGTTTTCACTCCATTTACTTCACGCTTCTGTCCGCTAATCACCTGCAGCAAACGCGCCATCATGAACGCCTCCGCGCCGTGTCCGCTGGGAAATGCGCCGAAACGACGTGGGTTTATTACTGGCTGCACGCTCGGAGAGTAAGTCGCGGGGCGCGGGCATCCAAAAGTGTGCTTTGCAGGTTGATTCAGCTCCGAGAGAAATGACAGAGCTAACGACAATAGCTCCATCGTTTTGGGGGTGGTCGTCGGATTGAGATCGAAAAGGGCGGCCCAGTATTGCACGGGAACACCGATTTGGGTGGTGATTTCGGTAAGCCGCTCCGAGCGCAGTGGAATGGCATCGACCACTGCCTGAACTTGGCTTGTAAACACCTTAACTGGAGGCCGGATCAGGCTAAACACTTGCTGCGCGGTGGCGGTATTGCCTTGCCACTCAATGTGTCTAACGGAGTAGGAGCTTTTTTTGGCGTCGACGACAAAGCGAAGCGGATTGACCAATTCACGCAAAAAGTTGACGTGTCGAATATCTGGGCTCCATTGTTCAATTCGATCCGCATCGCCGATCCTCGGGAGCTTTGTCGAGCGCGGTGGTACCCACGGTATCCTCGTGGCATTTCGGTGAATGGCTTCGCGCGTGCTAATTAATCCGTAAGAAGTTGGTATATCAAAACCAGGCCCCAAAGTTGCTGCGGGATTTCCGGTAAACCCCCGATAGTCGGGGAAGACTTGATGGCCTTCGTGCCCCTCATGGCCTTCATGACCCTCGTGCCCCTCGTTGCGTGACCAGCGTGACATAGCTTGCTCCGGTGTGTAGTTGAAGATGGATGACGTTGAAATTAGCTCAGACCGGTGCGCCCCAGCGGTAGTCCCGCCGCGGCCAATGCCGACGCAAACTCTAAATTAAGCGACGAGCGCTCGGATACTCGATCTAAAAAGCCACTCACAGTGGCAGTCGGTTCAATCACCAACAGTCGTTCGATTGTTTCGCGCGCTTCGACCATCTGCCCCAGCATCGCTTGCGAAATGGCCATCGTCCGATACGTGGATGCGTGGGTGACGTTGGCTTTGAGCGCGCGCTTTGCGAGCACGATTGCGTCGGCAAAGCGCCTTGAACCGGTAGCCGCAGTCGCAGAGAGCGACTCGTAATAAAAACGCATCGGATCTAGCGGCGATAGCCGCATCGCGTAACGCGTTGCTTCTGTCGCGTGCCCACCTTCCCCGCGCAAGCCGTGTACCGTCCCCTTGAAAAGCCACGCCAGCGGCTCATTCGGATTGGCTGTAAGCGCAGATTGAAAGTAGCGCTGGGCGGAGTCAAAGTCACGCTCCAGACTGCGTGCAACCGAGCCTCGCATGGTGAGCGCTACAGAGCAGTTGCCGTTGATGTCCAATGCACGTTGCGACAACGAGAGCGCAACTCTGGCGTCGTGCGTAGGGTCGAGTGACCAACCCTGTACGACCCGAAACACGTGCCAACGTGCAAGCCAAGCCAGCGCCAGCGAGCTGCGAGGCAGTCGATCGCGCAGCTCCGAGAGCAGGCTCTCAACCTTGGCGAAGTCGCGCCTAGCAAATCGGTGCAACATCGACAGCGCCGTTAAAAGCAAGGTGTAGCTAGCTAAATTTGGCAGGGGCATGACGCTGGCGCTGCGGAGCTCGTGAGCAAGCACAGCACTGCCGACATGCGCTGCAATACCCCCCACCAGTTCGCTGTCCTCAGCCAGTAAATCCTGCACCGGCGCTGTCGTCAGATCGGTCAGAACCGCTACGCAATCGCGACCTCGAAGCACTCGATAGCTTGCGACGCAGCGCCCGTCTCGAACGCTGAGCTCGCCAATCACTACGTAATCAGCACGCAGTGCCGCAACAACTTGCGCTTCAGAATGCCTCGACAAGTCAAGACCGGCGGTAGAGAGTGTTGAAATCACGCTCACGCTCGCGCTGCGACCAAGGCGATTCACCAGCTGATCGTGCAGCAACGACGCGGCGGTCACGCTCGAGGCATCGGCGCTGAGCGCGCTCTGAAACCGCAGCAACGCGACGACAGGCCGCAGCTCAGCGTTAGGCCCGCGGACAATTGGCTCGGCGGTTCCGTCGATTGGCGCGACGCCAGCGCTCGAGTTGGTCGGCTGGATGAGCTCTGAAATGCGAAATGCGCGTACCGGCTCTGCAACGTGCTTGAGGAAACACTCCCCCAAGTCCTCGATGTCTGCATCGATACCGGGCACGATTTGATCACGAGCCTCCGAGCTCAGTACCGTTTGCCCGGGTCGGGCCAACGCGGTCAGGCGCGCGCACAAGCTCATGTCGCGACCATAGTGGGCGGTGGCGTCCGAGAGCACGCGTGCCAGATGGATGCCGATGCGCATTTCAATGCGTTCGTGTTTTTCTTGCCTATTGTCAGCGTGAATCCGTAAGGCACACGCCGTAGCGTTGGCTACACACGGGAACTTGACCAGCAGCCCGTCCCCTCGACGTTCGATCACTTCGCCACAGTGAGCGGAAACGAAAAGATTACAAAGGCGTTTGAGCCGCTGGCGAATTCGCGCGACATTTGCCAGCTCATCCTGCTCAATCAATCGCACCGACTCCACTACGTCGGCAAACATGATCGTGGTGGTTTCGACGCGCAGATCGGCGTCGAAGTCTGGCTCCGTCGTCACGCTGTATCCCCCGAGTTCTTTGCTCTTCGAGGGGTAGCGTATCTGCTTCGTGACGCGTTGTGAAGGAAATTGTGACGTGAATGAAACACCGGCTAGTCCGGGTCTGTGAGCGGCGATTGAACGGCGAGTCTGACGAGCACGCTCAGCGCCGTGCCCACGTGCGATGCGTATGGCAAACGAGCTTGGTTTGGCGAGAGTTGAAGCGAGCATATTGCGAGATTACGGTGTTCTCGTGGAGCTGTCCCTACCTGCGTAGGTGGGATGGAGCGCGCTCTGCTTCATCGCGCTCAGAGAGCAGTTTCACACATTGGAGTTGTCGCGACTGCGGAGACCCGTCGTGTAGCGAACTACCGAACTTGGTGTAATCAGCTTTTTCATTGCAAGCTTTAATTTAATTAGGCTACGAGACATATTTAGTAATTTTTGAAAAGTTTTTATATTTGTCTAAACGCTTTATCAAATGAAGATTTAAAGCCAAAAGCTAATGACAAGGACTTCGATGATTGCCTAGTCAACTTGCCCCGTACTACGGTCGGCCCCCATGCCGATCGCAGCTTCGCAATCCGAGCGTAAGGTCACAGCCAGCCGAGCGACCAACGCTTTGTTGACTTTTTGCAGTAGAGTCCGTGAATCTGCGGGAATTCGGCGCGCGCACACTACTGCCAAACGCGGTGCAACGTTTCACAACCGACGGACGGACAACTCAAAACAACAGCCCAACTAACGGACACTCTGCGGGGAACCCATGAAATCAAAACTATTCATCTTGGCGCTTTTCGCCGCTGCCATTGCCGCGTTTTTCGCGTTTGATCTGGGGCGGTTTCTGACGCTGGATTACTTCAAGGCGCAGCAGGCGGCGCTATCAGCTTACGTGGGGGCGAATCCATGGCAAAGCGCTTTGGCGTTTTTCGCGGTGTATGTGGCAGTGGCGGCGCTTTCGCTGCCGGGCGCGGCAATTTTGACGCTGGTTGCGGGTGCGATTTTTGGGTTCACTAAAGGCTTGGTGATTGTTTCGTTTGCTTCGTCGATTGGCGCGACGTTGGCGTTTTTGTCGTCGCGCTTTTTACTTCGCGATTGGGTGCAATCGAAGTTTGGCGAGCGTTTGAAGCCAATCAATGACGGCGTGGCGAAAGATGGGCCGTTTTACTTGTTTGCGCTGCGCTTGGTGCCGCTGTTCCCATTTTTCGTGGTGAATTTGCTGATGGGACTGACACCGATCAAGACTTGGCCGTTTTACTGGGTGAGTCAGATTGGGATGTTGGCGGGTACGGCGGTGTTTGTGAATGCCGGGACGCAGCTGGCGCAGATCACTTCGCTTAAAGGCATTTTGTCACCGGCGATTTTGGGTTCGTTTGTGCTCTTGGGCGTGTTTCCGATCATCGCGAAAAAGGTGCTCGATTGGTTGAAGGGGCGCAAGGTTTACGCCAAATGGGCGCATCTGAAACCAAAGGCGTTTGACAGCAACGTTGTCGTGATTGGCGCGGGTTCGGCCGGATTGGTTACGAGCTACATCGCGGCAGCGGTGAAAGCGAAGGTCACGCTCGTTGAGCGCCACAAAATGGGCGGCGATTGCCTCAATACCGGCTGCGTGCCCTCGAAAGCGCTCATCAAATCGGCAAAGCTGTTGTCGCACATGAAACGCGCCAAAGAGTTCGGTTTCGAATCGGCAACGGCTACGTGGAATTTCTCCGACGTGATGGAGCGGGTGCAGCGAGTGATTCGCGAAATCGAGCCGCATGATTCGATTGCGCGCTACACCGAGCTGGGTGTGAATTGTGTGACCGGCAGCGCAAGGATCACGTCGCCTTGGACGGTTGAAGTCACCGCTGAGAACGGCACGAAGCAAACCTTAACCACGAAAAACATCGTGATCGCGTCGGGTGCGCGGCCTTTTGTGCCGCCGATTCCGGGGCTCGCGGAGGCGGGTTATTTGACGAGCGACACGGTGTGGAATTTGCGCGAGTTGCCCAAGCGCTTAGTCGTGTTGGGCGGTGGGCCGATTGGCTCGGAGCTCACGCAGTGCTTCGCGCGATTCGGTGCGCAGGTGTCGCAGATTGAAATGGCACCGCGAATTTTGGTGCGCGAGGATCCTGAGGTTTCGGAGCTCGTGACCAAGCGATTCAAGGAAGAAGGCGTTGCGGTTTTAACGG
>JAAFHR010000439.1 GCA_013298455.1 Betaproteobacteria bacterium
CGCATCACTGGCCGGAAAATCAGCAATGGATGCGCTGCGTCAATCAAGATTATTTAAACGCAGCGGCTGAAGCAGCATTCATCCCAAAACCCGAAGGCATCATCGCGCAGCTCTACTCGGAGCCGCTCCAGAAATTTCGTTTGGCGGGACAAGGTTTGTATGCCGGGCCGAAGCCCACGCGCGAAGTGGATAGGGCGCGACTTACCGAGTACTTTGATCCGTTGCCGAGTTGGTACGCAGTGGGAAACTCCCTTATCCCGCAGGCGGGAGAAGGGTTGGGGATGAGGGTGTCGACGACATCAAAACCCATGGTGGAGTCACCGGATCCTTTCGGCACAATCGCTGTCAATCCACCACCACCCTCACCCCAACCCTCTCCCGCCTGCGGGAGAGGGAGTTCAAGCGACGACGACTTGTACCCCCTCCACGCCATCACTCAGCGCCCAATGATGATGTATCACTCATGGGATTCGCAAAATGCGTGGCTGCGACAAATCATTTCCCAGAACTATTTATACGTTGCAACCAGCAAAGCCGCTGAGCTAGGGCTCAACGATTTGGATTGGGTGTGGGTCGAATCAGCGCACGGAAAAATTCGTTGTCAGATGAAAACGATGGAGGGTGTGGAGGCCAACACGGTGTGGACGTGGAACGCCATCGGCAAGATGGCCACCGCGTGGGGGCTCGATAAAGAAGCCTCTGAAGCCACGACCGGTTTTCTGCTCAATCACTTGATCTCCGAGAGCACGCGTGCGGCAACGGGCGAACGAATGTCCAACAGCGACCCAATCACGGGGCAAGCTGCTTGGTACGACCTTCGGGTTCGAATCTACAAAGCCAATGAGACGGGCGTGTGGCCGAAGATTGAGTTTGGTCGGCGCTAGGACGGTTTATGTAAGGCCGATGCGTACACTTCGACCAATCTAATGCTCGAAGCTCTGCCGCGCCCCTTGCTCTCACTCACGCCCTCCCGAATCGGAATCGTCGCAGCAGCCGCGCTGGTCATCGCGGCGTATTTCGCGTTTGACTTGCAACGCTTTTTAACCCTGCAGTCGCTCAAAGACGCGCAGCATTGGTTTGCCGAGATGTACGCGCGGCAACCCATCGTAGTGACGACGCTTTTTGTATTGACGTTTTCGCTGCTCACCGCGCTCACCTTGCCTGGCGCTGCGGTGATGATGTTGGCAGCGGGCGCGAGCTTTGGTTTGCTGTGGGGCAGCGTGCTCTCAACCTTTGCCTCGGCCCTTGGGGCAACGCTTGCGATGCTCGCAACACGCTACCTGTTTCGCGATGCCATTGCAAAAAAGTTTGCAAAACAAATCACCCAGATCGATCAACGAATCAACCGTGATGGTGTGTATTACCTCATCTCGCTGCGCTTGGCGCCGATCATCCCGTTCTTTGTCGTGAATTGGGCGGTCGGGCTCACACGAATGCGTGTGTGGTCGTTTTTCTGGAGTAGCTTCGTGGGAATGTTTGCAGGCACGTCTGCGTACGTTAATGCGGGGACGCAGCTCGCAAGCATCAACACCTTTGGCGATGTTTTTTCACCTACGATCATCGCGTCGCTGCTCTTACTGGCCGTGATGCCGCTACTGCTTCGTTGGTTGGTGCGCCGATTTGAAACGCGCGGGACGACGAGCCAGAGACGATGACTGCGCGCTCCGTTCGCGACAAGACTATCGTCTTGTTTAACTACGATTGGGACGAAGCCGAATTCGCGCGGCTCTCTGGCGCTTGGCCGCATGACTCGGCTGGGTTTGATCTGTTTTCGTTTCCGAGCAATGTGAATTTGATCGGCTTTGACATTGAGCGCTTTGTGCGCCGCCTCGCTCGGAAGGCGTCGCGCCATGGCTGGCGCGCCGTGGTGTCAAACCACGAGCAATTCGGTGCGCTGGCTGCGGCCATGCTTGCAGAAAAAATGGGGTGGCCGGGTACGGCGGTGAACGCGATTTTGGCGTGTCAGCACAAAATTTATGCGCGAGAAATTTTGCAGCGCATCTGCCCGGAAGCTACACCGCGCTTTGATGTGCTCCCAGCGGCTTACGGCGAAGCGATTCCCAGTGGACTGGGCTATCCGCTCTTTGTGAAGCCCACGAAAGCCGCGTTTTCCGTGCTGGCGCGCACCGTTGCGAACCGCGAAGAACTGCAAGCCCACACCCGATTTGGTTGGTGGGAGCTGTGGGTGATTCGGCACTTGGTGGAGCCGTTTGAGCGCGTGATGAAAGCGCACCTACCGCATGCACCGACGGCGCACAGCATGATGATCGAGGAGCCGATTCACACGGCGCAATACAACTTGGATGGCTACGCATTTGACGGCGAAATTCGCCCCATCGGTTGCGTTGATTCGATCATGTATCCGGACACACAAGCGTTTATGCGCTTTGATTATCCGAGCCAACTCACACCAAACATTCAAGCTCGAGCGCTCGACGTAGCAACGCGTTTCTTGCATGAAGTAGGATTCACGCACGGCATCTTCAACATGGAATTTTTCTATGATGAAGCGACAGATCGATTGAGCGTCATCGAATTCAATCCGCGCATGGCATCGCAGTTTGCGGATTTGTATCGTCGAGTTGACGGCATCGACTTACACGAATATGCACTGGCCTTAGCGCACGGCATTGATCCGAAGTCACTCGCAAGTGCGCCGCCCACGGCAGGGGCCGCGTCGAGCTTTGTGTACCGATCATTCGATGAAACTGCGCAGATCGCAATGCCATCAAACTCAGCGAAGGAGGCGATGAGGGCGGCGTTTCCGGATGCGTTGTTGTTTGAATTTCCAAAGGATCGAAAGTCAATCGCTCGTGACTTCAAATGGCTCGGAAGCTATCGATACGGGATCGTGCATTTGGGCGGTGTCGACGCTCGCGATTTAAGGGCTCGATGTGAACACGCGAGTTTCTTGTTGGGCTGGCCCGCGCCGTATTCCAGCTAACTTCGGGCGCGCCGCAGGCGCGAACCTGGGCGCGCCCGTATGGCAGAGTTCCAGTCCCCATCACGAATTCACCAGCCAAAATTCCCCCTATGACATACTGCAATCCATGTTTTGCTACCGCTTTATGTCCCAATGAAACTAGGCCTCGCGATTGATTTAGATACCTGCGTGGGATGCCACGCCTGCGCGGTGGCTTGCAAAGAATGGAATGGCCAATCCTTGATGGGCGG
>JAAFHR010000440.1 GCA_013298455.1 Betaproteobacteria bacterium
GAACAACAAGCAATGATGAAATTGCCGCAGCGCGTGGTGCAGATCAAACCGGATGTGCAGCGCGTGAAAGAGATCATCGCGGCGGGGTAGTCTGAGTCAATGACGGCGTTTATGCGCCCCCGTTCGCCCTGAGCTTGTCGAAGGGCTGTATGCACTCCACCCACCCTTCGACAAGCTCAGGGCGAGCGGATTGCGGAAGCCCTCCTTCACACGACTACAACCCTGCGTGCACCGATGTTGGCACGTGTCCGGCGGCGTGCCGGACAAAGCTTCCCGCAGCTCCGCGCCTACAATCTGCAGTGTGAATTCCGAACTCGCCCGCATCTTCGGCCCCGACGGGCAGCTCGCGCAAACCCTTCCCAACTTTCGCTCTCGAACGCAGCAAATTGAGCTCGCTGAAGCCATTGCCGAAGCGATTGCCAATAACACGCAGCTCGTCGCTGAAGCCGGCACGGGAACAGGCAAAACCTTCGCCTACCTAGTGCCCGCCCTGCTCTCGGGCGGCAAGGTCATCATCGCCACGGGCACGAAAACGCTGCAAGACCAACTCTTTGATCGCGACCTACCTCGTATTCGCGATGCGTTGAAACTGCCGGTTGAAACGGCGCTGTTGAAAGGCCGCAGCAACTACGTTTGCCACCACCATTTGATGCGCACCCGAAGCGAAGGCCGCTTCACTGCACGCGAACAAATTCAGCACGTTCAGCGCATTTCAGCTTTTGCGGAGCGCAGTAAAACGGGCGACAAAGCCGATTGCGAAACGGTACCTGAGAGCTCTCCGGTGTGGCCACTCGTCACTTCAACCCGTGAAAACTGCTTGGGCAGCGAATGCGGGTTCGCAAAGGAATGCTTTGTGATGAAGGCACGAAGAGAAGCGCTCGCCGCTGAAATCGTCGTGGTGAATCATCATTTGCTCTTCGCCGACATGGCGCTTAAAGACGACGGATTGGGCGAGCTGCTGCCCGCCTGCAACACCGTCATCATCGATGAAGCGCACCGTGCACCCGATGTCGCCACGAATTTCTTCGGCGAATCCACCAGCATGCTGCAAGGCGTCGAACTGGCTCGCGATTGCGAGCTCGATACGCGCAGCAAAGCCAAAGAATTGAGCGACGTGATCGATGCGGCGATGGCCGTCGGCATGGCTGCGCGCGCCGTGCGACTTGGCTTTGACGCCCCCGCCGCCAAAGTGCAACGCGATGATGTGTTGACCAAACGCGCCTTTACCGATGCACTCGACAAACTCATCGACACCCTCTCCGAACTCGCCGATTTGCTCGACACACACAAAGATCGCAGCGAAGAATTCGAGGGACTTCGCGCCCGCACCAACGACATCGCCCGTCGTCTGTCGGATTGGCGGGATGACAAACGTGCTGATTTGATTCGCTGGGTTGATGTGTCCGCCACAGGCTGGCAACTCCATGCCACGCCACTCTCAGTCGCCGACGTCTTCAAAAAGGAAACCAGCGGCAGCGCAAAGAGTTGGATTTTCACGAGCGCCACGCTCTCAGCGGGTGGCAAGTTTGATTTGTTCACACGACAGCTCGGGCTCGAAGGCGCAAGGGCCGAGAGCTGGTCGAGCCCGTTCGATTACGCCAACGCCGGTCGCGTTTACGTGCCCAAAAACATCCCTCCACCGAATTCACCGGAACACACCGCCGCCGTCATCTACGAAGCGCTCGAACTGGTCACCGTGTCGCGCGGCCGCGCCTTTCTGCTATTTACGAGCCTCAGAGCCATGCGGCAATGCGCCGAAGCGCTCCCAAAATTGCTACGGGATCGCGATTTGGATTACCCCGTGTTCACCCAAAACGAAGCGCCGAAGGGCGAGCTACTGCGCCGGTTCCGCGAAGCCGGAGACGGCATTCTGATTGGCTCACAGAGCTTTTGGGAAGGCGTTGACGTCGCCGGAGACGCGCTCTCACTCGTTGTCATTGACAAGCTCCCGTTCGCACCGCCCGACGACCCGGTGCTCGTCGCCCGCATGAAACACCTCGAAGAGAGCGGCAGCTCCCCGTTCATGGATTGGCAAGTCCCGCAAGCCGCGATTTCCTTGAAGCAAGGCGCGGGACGATTGATCCGCAGCGAAACCGACCGAGGTGTTTTGGCCATTTGCGACGACCGAATCGTCACCAAAGGCTACGGACGAATTCTGCGTTCGAGCTTGCCCGCGATGCCGTTTACCCGGGAGCGCGGCGACGTGGCCGCGTTTTTTGCGAAGTAACCGCCCAGCTACGCTGTAACGAAACCGCGCAAAGCAGTTCAACGCGGTACAGCGAGCCTAATCCGCCAACTGCCTGAGCGACGCCTTAAAGCGACCGTAGTGCGCCCGATATTGCTGGAGCGCGGCGTCCGACGTGTACTTCATCCCAATCACCCAGCGGATGCTTTTATCGGTCGCAACGAAATCTTGGTACGTGCGGGTGTAGCTCTTGTCGTTGGCGACGATGGTGTACCAAGTAAACGTGCCGTCGACACCCGAGCTCCTGCCCTTTTCCGTCTTGCGCGCGGTCTCGGTTTCGCCCGCAGAATTCAGCGCAATCCCAGGTGGATCACCGCCCCATTGCGGCGAAAAAATGTAGAACTGCATCGAACCGTCGGGCGAGGTGAACGTCGCCGCGCTGGCGGCGTTTCGTGAACTCGATTCGAGGGCACGAGCCTTGAACTGACTAGGGTACTTGACCTCAAAATACGCGCCCTTGAATGGCAGCGCTTTGTCGTCCGTCGAGGCAGCGGCCGAGAAACTCGCGACCAAGAGCCCAGTGACAAACATCAAACCAGCAAAAAAACGAAGTAGAGCGCGCATTGTTCACTCAAAGACGGGCGGATTTCGAGCGTGTAAGTCTAGCGCTGACACGGAAATTAGCGCTCAATCACGCACACAGACTGATACGTCGTAGCCGGAGCAGGTGCTACAATGTAGGGCTTTGTTTCATAAGCGTTTTTTGGGTTTTCGGGCGATTTGAATTTCTCTGTTGCGAAGTGTTTTTCGCGGCCAAGGCGCTCACTTTTTGACCCTACGCTTTTCCACCTTTTCGGAGAACTACATCATGGCTATCGAGCGCACTTTTTCCATCATTAAACCTGACGCTGTGGCGAAAAACGCTATCGGCGCGATTGTTGGCCGTTTCGAGGCTGCAGGTTTGAAAGTTATTGCTTCGC
>JAAFHR010000442.1 GCA_013298455.1 Betaproteobacteria bacterium
CAATTTGCAAGTCGACGCCAATTTTTCACGGCAAACGTTCAAGCACATCCTAGCGCCGGTGTGGCTGATGAGCTACACCTACGGCGCGAAAGATTTTCAAGTCATCATCAACGCCGTCACCGGAAAAATCGACGGCGAATATCCGAAGAGTTGGATCAAGGTCACGCTCGCGGTGATCGCTTTCATCATTGTTGTGCTGATCATTTTCAGCGCGGGCGGGAAACGCTAAAGCGCTGCCGCCCGAGTTGGCATCGTCATCCTGAGCGCGAGCGAAGGATCACGTCCCATGCAGCCAATCGTGAAAAAGCGGTTACGCCGCCCGATCCTTCGCTCACGCTCAGGATGACAGCCCTACTCGCCCGTTATGCTTTCGCATCCAGCCTTCTCGATCATCGCTCCGCTCCACGCGTACGTTCAACGCCACGACGATCACGCTGAACGAATCGCCGCACTAAATAACGAGGCTGGCGACGCGCAGCTCACACTGAAATTCATTCCAGCGCCGCCACAAAAAATCTCCGCAGTCGACTACGAAACCCGCCTCGTCACGCACGGCGAAGTCATCGTTAGCGACGGTTGGCACGACTTGTTCAACGCCTACATCTGGCTCACCTTTCCGAAAACGAAAGCCGTGATTTCCAAGCTGCACGTTGAGCTTGGCGCAGGTGCAGAAAATCGCCGCCCACGTCGGCGCGATGTGTTGACGCTGTTCGACGAAGCGGGCCTCATCATCTTGAGTGAGCGCAATGATTTGCGCCTGATGAACGAACAGCATCAGTGGAAAACGCTGTTCGTTGAACACCGCACCGATTTCATTCGCGATACGAAACTGATGTTGTTTGGCCATGGCGCGATGGAACAGCTCCTGACCAAACCGCATCGCGGCCTGACGGTGAAAGCGCTGTGGTTGCCACTGCCAGCATCAACGCCCGTCAATGAAGTGGACGATTTTTTATCCCTGCAAATTGCAGCGAATCGATTGCTCACCGACGACGAACGCCGTACGCCTTTGCCGCTCTTGGGCATCCCCGGCTGGTTTGCCGAAAACGACGACCCGCGCTGCTACGACGACATTTCGGTGTTTCGTCCCCGCAGAGCAGGCGGATAAACTTGAGTCTGTCGATTCACACGGAGCGCCGGTCAAGTGCCCCCACAAAAAAACTATTCCCTCAGCGACTTTGATTACTCGCTGCCGCCCGAGCTGATCGCCCAACATCCACTCGCAGTGCGGTCCGCGAGCCGCTTGCTCGACGCACGAAGCGACACGCTCGCAGATCGAACCTTTTCCGATTTACCCGCGCTCCTGCAAGCAGGCGACTTGCTGGTGTTTAACGACACCCGCGTCATCAACGCAAGGCTTTTCGGTGCCAAGAAAACAGGTGGCGCGGTTGAACTGTTGGTTGAGCGACTGCTCTCACCCACCACCGCCTTGGTGCAGCTTCGAGCAAGCCATGCGCCCAAACCCGGCGCGGCAATCATCATCGCAAATCGTGCGCCCGCTGTCGTCGAATCACGCGATGATCGATTTTTTCGGATCACACTTAGCGACCCATCGAAAGGCGATTTCGAAACATTGATGCGCGAAGCGGGTGAGCTACCGCTGCCACCCTACATGCAGCGCCACGCTGAGGGCGGCGACAGCGAGCGCTATCAAACCGTGTACGCGAAAAACGAAGGTGCGGTCGCCGCACCGACCGCTGGCTTGCACTTTGATGAAGCGACACTCGCAGCATGCAGAGCACTTGGCGTTGCGATGACTCACGTCACGCTGCACGTTGGTGCGGGCACATTCTTACCTGTGAAAACCGAGGACATCGCCGCGCATCAAATGCACAGCGAACGCTACATCATCTCGGCGGACACCGTGACCGCGATTAACGATTGCAAAGCGCGCGGCGGCCGTGTGTGGGCCGTTGGTACGACCAGCATGCGAACACTTGAGGGCTGCCACGCGGCGCTGGGTGCGCTCAAAGCGCATGAGAGCGAAACGGCGATCTTCATCACCCCCGGCTTCGAATTCAAAGTAGTCGACGGCTTGATCACTAATTTCCATTTGCCGAAATCCACGCTGATGATGCTCGTCTCTGCATTCGCTGGCTTCGATCACATCCGAAACGTTTACGCTCATGCGATTGCCGAGCGCTACCGATTCTTCAGCTACGGCGACGCCATGCTCCTGCAACGCAGCCACCTGTAGGAGCGGCTCGCCGCGAATCGCTCGTTATCGCAACCCATTCGCGGCAAGCCGCTCCTACATTCGAAAAAGAACATCCCCATGAAATTCGAACTCCTCTCCACCGATGGCGGCGCACGGCGCGGTCGCGTTCACCTCAATCACGGCGTCGTCGAAACGCCGATTTTCATGCCGGTCGGCACCTACGGCACCGTCAAAGCGATGACGCCGCAATCGCTCACCGACATCGGCGCACAAATCATTTTGGGCAACACATTTCACCTGTGGCTCCGCCCCGGCACGCAAATCATTGACCAATTCAAAGGCTTGCATGAGTTCATGGGTTGGCGCGGGCCGATCTTGACCGACTCGGGCGGCTTTCAAGTGTGGTCACTCGGACAGCTGCGAAAAATCACCGAACAAGGCGTGCACTTTCAATCGCCGATCAACGGCGACAAACTGTTTTTGTCGCCCGAAGTGTCGATGCAAATTCAGCACTCGCTCAATTCTGACATCGTGATGCAGCTCGATGAGTGCACGCCTGCCGATGCAACGGTCGAGCAAGCACAAGCCTCGCTTCAAATGAGTCTGCGTTGGGCCCAGCGCAGCAAAGACGAGCACCAGCGGCTCGAAAACAGCAACGCCCTCTTTGGCATTGTGCAGGGCACGCTCTTTGAACCACTCCGCGCTGAATCGCTCGCAGGCCTTGTAGATATTGGCTTTGACGGCATCGCTGTGGGTGGTCTTTCAGTCGGCGAGAGCAAAGAGGACATGCACCGCATCCTTGATTTCATCGGCCCAAAACTGCCCGCCGACAAACCGCACTACCTGATGGGCGTCGGCACGCCAGAGGATTTGGTCTATGCCGTTGAGCGCGGGCTCGATATGTTTGATTGCGTGATGCCCACCCGAAACGCT
>JAAFHR010000443.1 GCA_013298455.1 Betaproteobacteria bacterium
GGCGCGCTCCAGCAGCGTCTGTGCGGCACTGATCAAGCGGTCTCGGTTGCTCCCGGCAAGTGCAATAGGCAGCACCACGTTATCAATCACGTTGAGCGAATCGATCAGATGAACGCGTTGCGGAATCCAGCCCACGGTTACCGGTCGTAGCGCATCGCGTTGGCTGCGCGCGAGCTCGCAAACGTTTCGACCTAAGATTTCGATACGACCGCGTGTAGCAGCCTCGGCGTCGAGTTCGCGTGCACCGGCCAAAACGTGCAAGAAGGTAGATTTTCCAGCCCCGGACGCGCCGCGCACGATCACTGCGGCGCCCGCGTCGAGGGTCACATCGGGAAACGCGATCCGCACGCCTCGGTCGCCCGGGAAGCGATGACTCAATTGCGTGGTGGTGAGCACTCGAATCGCGGACATGAACCCATCGCAGAGGTGAAAACAACAAAGGCCGGAAACCCGGCCTTTTCTTGGTTGCTGCGCTGCTTCCGCGACCGGCGCGACAACAGCGGTTCGAAACGTTGTTACGCGTTCAAATTCTTTTCAGCGAAGTCCCAGTTGAGGAGCTTGTCGATCAGCGTTTCAACGTATTTCGCGCGCAGGTTTTGGTAATCGATGTAGTAGGCGTGTTCCCACACGTCAATCGTCAAGAGCGGCTTTTGGCCTTTGGTGAACGGCACTTCAGCGTTGCTGGTTTTGACAACTTTCAACACATCGCCGTCTTTCACGAGCCACGCCCAGCCGGAGCCGAATTGCGTGACGGCTGCATTGGCGAGCTCTTTTTTGAACGTGTCGTAATCACCAAACGATTTGTCGATCAGCGCTGCCATCGCGCCCGTGGGTTTGCCGCCGCCATTGGGCTTGAGGCTATTCCAGTAGAACGTGTGATTCCAAATTTGAGCGGCATTGTTAAACACACCGGCCATGTCGGCCTTGCCTGCTGAATGGTTGATGATTTGCTCGAGCGACATGGTCGCCAAGTCTTTGCCCTCGACCAATTTATTCAAATTGTCGACGTACGTTTTGTGATGCTTACCGTAGTGAAACGACAGCGTGTTGGCTGAAATCAACGGCTCAAGGGCGGTGTCGGCGTAAGGCAGTGGTGGCAGGGAGAAAGGGGCGCTCATGAATGAATCCTAGGGTGCAAAGTGTGGTCAATCGGGTGCGGAAAATCGGGGCTGACGTTAGCGATCAATCGCCAAACAGTTTTTGCATGCGCTCTCGGCGCTCTTGTGCTTCGATCGATAGCGTGGCGGTGGGGCGCGCTATCAGGCGCGCCAAACCGATGGGCTCGCCCGTTTCTTCGCACCAACCGAAACTACCATCGTCAATCATTCGGATGGCCTTATCGACCTTTCGCAGCAGCTTTCGTTCACGATCACGGGTGCGAAGCTCCAGTGTGTATTCCTCTTCTTGCGTTGCGCGATCCGACGGATCGGTGGCGACCTCGGTGTCTCGGAGATGCTCGCCCGTATCAGAGGCATTGAAGATGATGGTGTTACGCAGTTCGGTCAGCTTTTCATGAAAAAACGCGAGTTGCGCCTTATTCATGTATTCCGACTCGGGCTGCTTCATGATCTCGGCTTCGGTCAAGCCTGCGTATTTTTTGTGGGCGTTGAGTGAGAGCACCACGGGCCGCGGCGCGGCGGCCGGCGCAGGCGCTGGCCGCTTGGCAGCGCTTACGGGCGCAGGCGCTGGTGCAGCCACGGCCACCAATTTCGCTGGCGCCTTCGTTGGTGTCTTTTCAGCCACTTTCGCAGCTGGCTTTGCAGCGACCTTGGGGTCGGCCTTGGCGGCGACAGGTGCCGCTTTGGTCGAACTCGGCGCTACTTTCGCAGCAGGTTTATTCGCGCTTACCGCGCTTTTTGGCGCGGCTTTGGTCGACGCTTTGGTCTTTCCGGTACTTGCCATACAAACGTGTTGCCTTCCCTGTGTATTGCTTTGTTTTCGCGTACTACGCTCACCGCCAGAGGGGCAAGAAATCAGTGCGAGGACGTGCCCCATCGAGCGCGACGCGCAAAATCGATGAGGCGGCGGATTATATCCAGAGTTGGCATCCCCACTTCTGGAAAGCGGCTTTGCGCGTTTTTCCCGCAACTCGCATTGCGATCAGTCAAAATCGCGGCAGTCGTTTTCTACCTTGCGCCGCAGCCACATGCTGCGGCTCGTTGATCGCCCAATTTCATGATTCAAACCCTCGTTTTAACTCGCCCCGATGACTTTCATGTGCACTTACGCGACGGCGTAGGTTTACAGGCGCTGGTGCCGATCACTGCCTCACAATTTGAACGGGCGCTGGTGATGCCCAATCTGAAGCCGCCGGTCACCACAGTCGCGATGGCCGCAGACTACCGTGATCGAATTTTGGCGGCGCGCGGCGCGGGGCAGAGCTTCTCACCGTTGATGAGCTTGTACCTAACCGATCGCACACCGGTTGATGAAATTTCCCGAGTGGCCGACAGTGAATTCGTCGTCGGGCTCAAGTACTACCCGGCGGGCGCCACTACCAATTCTGATTCAGGCGTTACGTCGCTCGCCAATGTCTATAAGGTGTTGGAGGCGATGCAGGCAAAGGGCGTGGTGCTCTGTTTGCACGGTGAAGTCACGCATGCCGAGGTCGATGTGTTTGATCGCGAAGCGCGCTTTGTCGATGACCAGCTCAAACAAATCGTGCGCGATTTTCCGGCGCTCAAAATCGTCGTTGAACACATCACCACGACCGAAGCGGCGCAGTTTGTCAGCGCCGCAGGTGACAACATCGCCGCCACCATCACCCCACAACATTTACTCTACAACCGCAACGCCATCTTCACCGGCGGCATTCGCCCGCATTTCTACTGCTTGCCTATCCTGAAGCGCGAATCGCATCGGCAAACGCTGATCGACGCCGCCACCTCCGGTTCGCCCAAATTTTTCCTCGGCACCGACAGCGCGCCGCATGCCAAAGGCACCAAAGAAAACGCCTGTGGCTGCGCCGGCTGCTTCACCGCCCACGCCGCGATGGAGCTCTACGCCGCTGCGTTTGACGCCGTGGGTGCGATCGACAAATTGGATGATTTTGCGAGCCGCTTTGGCGCCGCGTTTTACGGTTTGCCCAG